>JANQOC010000307.1 GCA_028279265.1 Hyphomicrobiales bacterium | reverse complement strand
CGACAACTGTGAGATGGAAGTTCACCTGATTGTTCCGATTGCGATGGAAGAGAAGCTTCGATTCGCGATCCGGGAAGGTGGTCGTACGGTTGGTGCCGGTGTGGTGGCCTCGATCATAGAATAAGGAAATGGATGCGGGCGTCTGAATAAATCAGGCGCCCGACAAATTATTGGATTAGAGTTCATGCAAAATCAAAACATCAGAATTCGGCTGAAGGCGTTCGATCATCGCGTGCTCGATGCTTCGACCAAGGAGATCGTGAATACCGCCAAACGTACGGGCGCGGAGGTTCGCGGTCCCATCCCATTGCCGACCCGGATCGAGAAGTTCACGGTCAATCGTTCACCGCACGTGAACAAGAAGAGCCGGGAGCAGTTCGAGATGCGGACTCATAAGAGGCTTTTGGATATCGTTGATCCGACACCGCAGACCGTTGATGCCCTGATGAAACTTGATCTTGCAGCGGGTGTCGATGTTGAGATCAAACTCTAAGAAATTTTAGTTGAATAAGGATGGGACCGATGCGTGCTGGTGTCATTGCAAAAAAAATGGGGATGACCCGGGTGTTCACTGATGAAGGTGAACATATACCCGTGACTGTTCTGCAGTTGTCAGATTGCCAGGTCGTGGCTCAAAGGACCGAAGACAAAAACGGTTACACTGCCGTTCAACTTGGCGTCGGCAAAGCGAAGGTCAAGAATATCAGCCGCGCCGAGCGCGGTCATTTCGCTGTTGCCAATGTGGAGCCAAAAATGCAAATGGCCGAGTTTCGAGTCAGTGAGGACAATCTCATTGAAGTCGGAGCGGAAATTACTGCCGACCACTTTGTGCCCGGTCAGTTTATCGATGTGACCGGCAATAGCATCGGTAAGGGTTTTGCCGGTGCCATGAAACGTCATGGTTTCGGTGGATTGCGGGCTTCGCACGGTGTGTCCATCAGTCACCGCAGCCACGGTTCCACGGGTCAGTGCCAGGATCCCGGCAAGGTTTTCAAGGGCAAAAAAATGGCCGGGCAGATGGGGGCAACGCGGGTTACTACGCAAAATCTGCGGGTCGTCAAAACCGATGTTGAACGTGGCTTGATTCTGGTTCGCGGGGCTGTGCCCGGTTCGAAAGGCGGATGGGTTTTTGTCAAGGATGCGGTAAAGAAACAACTTCCTGAAGACGCACCCCAACCCGGTTCCTTCAAATCAGCGAACTCAAACACCAAAGCGGAAACACCTGCGGAGAAAACCGCGAGTGAAGCCGAAGGCGAAGAGAAAGGGCAGGAGTGATGAAAGCTGACGTCACAACCCTGGATGCCAAAAAATCGGGTTCGGTAGATCTGGATGACAGCATATTCGGATTAGAGCCGCGGCGCGATATCCTGCATCGTATGGTCCGTTACCAGCTTGCCAAGAAGCAGGCGGGTACGCATAAAACAAAGGGGCGATCCGAAGTTTCCGGAACGCGCTCAAAATTCGGCCGGCAGAAAGGTTCCGGTCGCGCGCGCCACGGAAACCGCACGTCGAACATCTTCCGTGGCGGCGGCAAGGCATTCGGACCGGTAACCCGCAGTCACGCCATCGATTTGCCGAAGAAACTCAGAACCCTGGCTTTGAAACATGCGCTGTCGGCCAAGGCCAAAGCAAATGAACTGATCATTATCGAAAATGTTCAGGCGGCGGAACCAAAAGCCAATAGCGTGAAGAAACAGCTTGATGGTCTGGGATTGGATTCGGCGTTGATTATTGACGGCCAGGAGGTCGACAAGAATTTTGACCTTGCGGCACGAAATATTCCGCACATCGATGTGCTGCCGATCCAAGGCATTAATGTTTACGATATTTTACGGCGTAACAAGCTGGTTCTGACCAAGTCCGCCGTTGAAGGATTGGAGGCCCGGTTCAAATGAGTTTGCTCAACAGTTATGACGTGATCCTGCATCCGGTGATTACGGAAAAAGCGACCATGGCCTCTGAACATAATCAGGTTATGTTTCGCGTGCGCAAAGATGCGACGAAACCTGAAATTAAGAATGCGGTGGAGACATTGTTCAAAGTCAAAGTCAAGGCGGTGAACACCCTTAATCGCAAAGGCAAGGTGAAGCGGTTTCGCGGTCACCTGGGTCGCCGGTCTGATATGAAAAATGCCATCGTTACGCTTGAGGAAGGTCACACCATTGATGTGACGACCGGGCTTTAGGAGTTATTTGCTATGGCGCTTAAAAATTATAATCCAACCACACCGGGTCGTCGAACACTTGTCCTTGTTGACCGGGCTCAGCTTTGGAAAGGCAAGCCCGAGAAGACGTTGACCCAGGGCCTCACATCCAAAGGTGGGCGAAACAATAAAGGGCGGATTACAGCCCGACGACGTGGTGGCGGTCACAAAAAAGCTTATCGCATGGTCGATTTCAAGCGCTCGAAAACCGATATGGCCGCGACTGTCGAGCGACTGGAATATGACCCCAACAGATCCGCTTTCATCGCGCTTGTGGAATACGAAGATGGTGAACGTGCCTATATACTTGCACCACAGCGCCTGGGCGTCGGGGATCAGGTCATATCGGGCTCCAATGTCGATGTTAAGCCCGGCAATGCCATGCCGCTCGCCAATACGCCGATCGGAACGATCGTTCATAATGTGGAGATGAAACCCGGAGCCGGCGGCAAGATCGCGCGGGCAGCGGGAACCTATGTACAGCTTGTTGGGCGCGATGCGGGTTATGCCATACTGCGACTGAACTCCGGTGAAACCCGAATGGTGCGTTCAGAGTGCATGGCGACAATCGGTGCCGTTTCCAATCCGGACAATGCCAATATCAAACTCGGTAAAGCCGGCCGCAAAAGATGGATGGGTAAGCGACCCTCCGTGCGCGGCGTGGCGATGAACCCGGTGGATCACCCCCATGGCGGCGGTGAAGGCCGGACTTCCGGTGGTCGTAACCCGGTTACACCCTGGGGTGTTCCGACAAAAGGAAAACGCACGAGATCAAACCGGTCGACGGACAAGTTTATTGTCCGCAGCCGGCACTTGAAGAAGAAACGTTAAGGAGACAGGACGTGTCACGTTCAGTTTGGAAAGGTCCGTTTGTTGACGGTTATATGTTGAAGAAGGTCGAGAAGGCGCGCGAGAGCAACTCCAACGCGATCATCAAGACCTGGTCTCGGCGGTCAACGATTTTGCCCCAATTCGTCGGTTTGACGTTTGGTGTCCATAATGGCCAGAAGCACATACCGGTGCTCGTGTCGGAAGACATGATCGGGCACAAGTTTGGTGAGTTCGCACCGACGCGAACCTATTATGGCCATGCCGCGGACAAGAAAGCCAAGAGGAAGTAGGGGTCATGGGCAAAGCGAAAACAGAACGCAAGTTTGCGGATAACGAGGCCCATGCAGTTGCGCGAAATTTGCGCGTGAGCCCGCAGAAACTCAATCTCCTGGCAGCGTCAATTCGCGGACAGAAGGTGGAAAAGGCCATTGCCGATCTCACTTTCTCGCGCAAGAGAATTGCGCATGAAGTGAAGAAGACCCTGGAATCGGCGATTGCCAATGCAGAAAACAATCATGGTCTCGATGTTGATTCCCTGATCGTTGCAGAAGCACATGTCGGGAAAAATCTGGTTATGAAGCGATGGCGTCCGCGAGCTCGAGGCCGCGTTGGTCGCATTAAGAAACCGTTTTCGCAATTGACGGTGATTGTAAGAGAAGTTGAGGAGCAGGTCTGATGGGTCAGAAAGTTAATCCGATAGGATTGCGCCTGGGAATTAATCGTACCTGGGACTCAAGATGGTATGCAGATGGCGATGAATACGGGGATCTTCTCCATGAGGATATGAGGATTCGCGATTTCGTAATGAAGAACCGTCGCCAGGCGGGCATTTCAAAAGTCGTGATCGAGCGTCCCCATAAAAAATGCCGGGTGACGGTTCATACCGCGCGTCCGGGGATTCTGATCGGTAAAAAGGGATCCGACATTGAGGTGATGCGTCGAAATCTCTCCAAACTCACGGACTCGGAAGTGCATCTCAACATTCTCGAGGTTCGCAAACCGGAGATCGACGCCAATCTCGTGGCCGAAGGAATTGCCCAGCAGCTCGAGCGGCGGGTGGCGTTTCGGCGGGCTATGAAACGCGCTGTACAGTCGGCGATGCGGCTCGGAGCTCTTGGTATTCGCATCAACAGCAGCGGTCGGCTCGGAGGCGCTGAAATCGCTCGTATGGAATGGTACAGGGAAGGTCAGGTACCTCTTCACACGCTGCGTGCGGATATTGATTACGGGACAGCTCTCGGACGAACAGCCTATGGAATCATCGGCATTAAAGTCTGGATTTACAAAGGCGAAATCATGGAGCACGACCCCATGGCCCAGGAACGAAGGGCGATGGAAAACCAGGACGGCGGCCGAAATACCCGCCGCGAGGGTGCATCCGCGCGTTAAAGCCTGGGGCTTTTGAAATAAAGGTTTGAAAAGATGTTACAACCGAAACGGACAAAATTCAGAAAAGCCCATAAGGGGCGCATCAAAGGTGCGGCTAAGGGAGGTACGAGCCTGAACTTCGGGTCCTTTGGACTCAAAGCACAGGAACCTGCTCGGGTTACCGCCCGCCAGATCGAAGCCGCCCGTCGCGCCATGACCCGTCAGATGAAACGGGCCGGCCGTGTATGGATCAGAATTTTCCCCGATGTGCCGGTATCTAAAAAGCCTACCGAAGTCCGAATGGGTAAAGGTAAGGGGACGCCTGAGTTTTGGGCGGCCAAGGTGAAGCCTGGCCGCATCATGTTCGAGATCGATGGCGTGACCGAAACCGTTGCCAAGGAAGCCCTGCGACTGGCTGCCGCGAAGCTGCCCGTTAAAACCCGGGTGGTTATGAGATTGGGTGAAGGTCAATGATGCCTTTTGTCAAAGAGAGTGAAGAGGTGGCAAAATGAAAGCTGGTGAATTGCGTGATATGACGCCGGATCAGCTCCAGGACGAGTTGCTTAAGCTGAAGAAAGAACAGTTTAACCTGAGATTTCAACAGGCCTCGGGGCAGTTGGAAAATACGGCGCGCATACGCCAGGTGCGCCGCGATATTGCCCGTATCAAAACGATGAGCCAGGAAAAAGCCCAGGCTGGTAGCGAGGCGTAAGAGGACAGAAAATGCCGAAAAGAATTCTTCAAGGGGTTGTGGTTAGCGACAAGAACGACAAAACCGTCGTTGTCCGTGTGGACCGTCGATTTACACACCCGCTCTTAAATAAAGTCGTGAGACGGAGCAAACGTTACCAGGCCCATGACGAGAGCAATCAGCACAAGGTCGGAGATCAGGTTCGCATTGAGGAATGCCCGCCGATGTCAAAGATGAAGAGATGGACGGTCATTTCAGAGGGATCAACAACTTAGGTCCTCACATGGAGGCACCCGCGGGAATAAGGGTCGCCTCAGGGAACAAGTTTAAAAGGATGGCATGGAAGAGATGCCATAGACGAGAGCTGTAACAATGATACAAATGCAGACAAATTTAGATGTTGCTGACAATTCCGGTGCTCGGCGGGTTCAGTGCATTAAAGTGCTCGGAGGCTCGAAACGCAAATATGCCTCCATCGGTGACATCATCGTCGTCAGTGTCAAGGAAGCCATTCCCCGGGGACGGGTGAAGAAGGGGCAAGTCATGCGGGCCATCGTTGTCCGTACGGCCAATGGCGTGCGCCGGCAGGATGGAAGTTTGATCCGGTTCGACCGCAATGCCGCCGTGCTCGTCAATCAGCAGGGCGAACCGATCGGCACGCGTATCTTTGGGCCGGTAACCCGGGAACTGCGAACCAAGAACCTGATGAAGATTGTTTCTCTAGCGCCAGAGGTATTGTGAGATGGGTGCGAAGTTGAAGATTAGAAAGGGCGATAAAGTCATCGTGCTGGCCGGCAAAGACAAGGGCAAGCATGGTGAAGTCCTGAAAATATTGCCCAAGGAAAATCGAGCGATTGTTCAGGGCGTCAATATGATCCGCCGGCATCAGAGACAAACGCAGACACAAGAGGGCGGCATCATAACCAAGGAAGCCCCTATTCAGGTGTCAAACCTGGCCATTGAGGATCCCAGTGACGGCTCGCCAACGCGTATCGGCTGGAAGATTCTGAATGATGGCCGCAAAGTTAGATATGCCAAGAAATCGGGAGAAACTATCGATGGCTGATACCGCCTATCAAGCCCGAATGAAGAGCCACTACGACAATGTTGTGCGTGGAGAGCTTATTGAGAAATTCGGTTACAAGAATCCGATGCAGGTCCCCCGGCTCGAAAAAGTCGTGCTGAACATGGGGGTTGGAGAAGCCGTCGGAGATTCGAAGAAAGTCCAGTCAGCGGTTGGTGACCTGTGTCTGATCGCCGGCCAGAAGGCCATTGTTACCCGTGCGAGAAAGTCTATCGCCACATTCAAGCTGCGTGAGGGGATGCCAATTGGCGCGAAAGTGACCCTGCGCAAAACACGCATGTATGAATTCGTTGATAGGCTCATCAATATCGCATTGCCGCGCGTGCGGGATTTTCGAGGTCTAAATCCGAAGAGTTTCGACGGACGTGGAAATTATGCCCTGGGTATCAAGGAGCATATTGTTTTTCCGGAGATCGACTATGACAAGGTCGATCAGATTTGGGGACTTGATGTTGTGGTCTGTACCACGGCGACAACGGATGACGAAGCAAGAGAATTATTGAGCGGATTTAGTTTTCCGTTCCAGAACAGACGATGAATTTGGCTTCAGGCAAGCTGGAGAGATAAATGGCAAAAACAAGTATGATCGAACGAGACCTGAAACGGCGGAAAATGGCAAAGAAATATGCCAGCCGACGGGCGCGGCTCAAGGAGATTGCGAGTGACAAGTCAATCCCTGCGGAAGAGCGCTTCGCTGCCCGTTTGAAACTGGCTGATTTACCGCGAAACTCTTCTCCGAGCAGAATTCGCAATCGCTGCCAGTTAACGGGTCGGCCGAGAGGGTTTTACCGGAAACTGAAAATGTCTCGCGTGGCACTGCGCGAACTGACGTCGCAGGGTCTCGTGCCCGGAATGACAAAATCGAGTTGGTAGGAATACGCACATGACAATGACTGATCCCCTGGGGGATATGCTGACCCGAATTCGCAATGCACAAATGCGTAATCGATCAAAGGTTTCGACCCCGGCATCGAAGTTGAGAAAACGCGTTCTCGATGTACTTGAGCATGAAGGCTACATTCGGGGTTATGCCGAGGTTGAATTGCAGGGAGAATTGCCGCAGTTTGAAATCGAGCTCAAATACTATGATGGCGAGCCTGTCATACGAGAGATCAAGCGCGTTTCAAAACCCGGTCGCCGGGTCTACTCGTCTGTGAAGAATTTGCCCACAGTGGCCAACGGCTTGGGTGTCGCCATTCTGTCGACCCCGAAAGGCGTGATGTCCGACAGTCAGGCCCGGGAGCACAATGTCGGCGGCGAAGTTTTGTGCAACGTATTTTAGCAACGATCTTTGAGATCGGGTGAGAGTTTTAAAAGGATAACAGAATTATGTCACGTATCGGCAAAAGACCTATCCCGTTACCCGACAAGGTGGAAGCGAAGATTGATGGGCAGAAAGTTTCGGTCAAAGGGCCGAAAGGTGAGCTGTCTGTTACTTTGCTTGACGATGTAAAAATCTCGCAAACCGATGAAGGCATTGTCGTCGAACCGGTGAATGATTCTAAGCGGGCACGATCTATGTGGGGTATGTCGCGGACACTTGTCCAAAATCTCATGACCGGTGTCAGCGAAGGATTCCAAAAGTCTCTTGAAATCAACGGTGTTGGTTATCGGGCCGCGATGCAGGGTAAAAACCTTCAGATCCAGGTCGGGCTCAGCCACGATGTGGTGTATCCGATCCCGGAAGGTATTTCCATCGAATGTCCCAAACCCACCGAAATCATCGTCTCGGGAATTGAAAAGCAAAAAGTCGGACAGGTCGCCGCTGAAATTCGCCAGTATCGACCGCCGGAACCCTATAAGGGAAAAGGCATTCGCTATTCGGACGAGTATGTGTTCCGAAAAGAAGGCAAGAAGAAGTAGGATATTGAGAATGGTTGCGGAAGCTATTAAGCAGAACCGGCGCAAATACCGGGTAAGACAAAAGCTCAAAAAGTCGCCCAATAACCGATTGCGCCTGTCTGTGCACAGATCATTGAAGAATATCTATGCCCAGGTCATAGATGATGAAAAGGGAACAACAATCGTTTCCGCATCAAGCCTTGATAAGTCCCTGAAAGACAAACTCAAGTCATCATCGAATGTCTCTGCGGCCGAGGAAGTCGGTAAACTGGTTGCGGATCGGGCGATCAAAGCGGGAATTGATACCGTGATATTTGATCGTGGATCGTTCCTTTATCACGGACGTATCAAGGCGCTTGCCGAAGCCGCCCGTGAAGTCGGACTGAAATTCTGAATCTTGAAATGAAAGCTCGATAATTCGGAAATGAAAAATATTAGTGCAAGAAAGGAATTTTGACGTGGGTCGTTCACCGTCAAGAGGAAATCAAAAGGGTCGCGATCGCGAAGAGCGCGATAGTGAATTTGTAGACAAGCTGGTCCACATCAACCGGGTCGCGAAAGTGGTCAAGGGTGGCCGGCGCTTCGGTTTTGCCGCTCTGGTTGTCGTCGGCGATCAGAAGGGCCGTGTCGGATTTGGCCACGGTAAGGCCCGGGAAGTTCCCGAGGCGATCCGCAAGGCGACGGAGTCGGCGAAGCGAAATCTGATCAAAGTTCCGCTGCGCGAGGGACGAACGCTTCATCATGATGTTTCCGGACGCCATGGCGCCGGTCGCGTCCTGTTGCGGGCTGCACCTCCCGGTACCGGAATAATCGCCGGCGGACCCATGCGCGCCGTATTCGAGACTCTCGGCATTCAGGACGTTGTCGCCAAATCCCTCGGCAGTTCAAATCCCTACAATATGGTCCGCGCGACATTTGCGGCCCTGAACAGGGAGGACAGTCCGCGCAGTGTTGCGGCGCGACGCGGCAAGAAAGTCAGCGAAATCGTCGCAAGAAGACGAGATACGGCCGGTGATGCCGTGGCCTCGGCAGACGCCTAATTCATTCAAGCGACCAAGACGGAGTTGGTTAAATGGCTAGCGAAAATTCCGGGAAACAGATTTTAGTCGAGCAGACGGGAAGTGGTATTCGTCAGCCCAAGGATCAAAGAGCGACATTGATTGGTCTGGGTTTGAACAAGCTTCACCGCCGCCGTCGTCTGCCGGACACCCCGCAGGTCCGGGGCATGATCAATAAAGTGCATCATCTGGTGCGGATCGTAGAAGAATAGAAGTCGAATAAACGAGCAATTGTTGGGAATAAGGCCATGCGGCTTAATGAATTGAGAGATAATCCAGGAGCAACCCGACCAAAAAAACGTGTCGGACGTGGTCCGGCATCAGGCAAGGGAAAAACGGCCGGGCGTGGTGTCAAGGGCCAGAAATCCCGATCCGGTGTCGCCATCAAGGGGTTTGAAGGCGGGCAGATGCCCATTCACAGACGCCTTCCCAAGCGCGGATTTAACAATCCCTTTGCCAAAAAACTCAATGAAGTCAATGTCGGAAGACTTCAATTGGCGGTTGACGCTGGTAAATTGGATGCCGGAACACCAATTAACATAGATTCGCTTATTGCCGCGGGTATCGTCCGGCGCAAGCTGGATGGTGTGCGCATTCTCGGCAAGGGCGAGTTGAAAGCAAAAGTCGATTTGCACGTAGACGGTATTTCTGAAGGCGCAAAAAAGGCTGTCGAAGCCGCTGGTGGCTCTGTTCAAATTATCGAGACAGCAAAAGGTCAGTCAAAAAAGGACCAAAAAGAAGAATAAAATCAAAGTGTAACAACTTGAGTTTTATCTGCTCCTGGGCGCCTTATATGTTTCAGTCTTCGGTTAAGCCGGGACGAAACAAAAAGAAAATTGGAGACCATAGAGATGGCATCTGCCGCTGAACAACTCGCCGCCAATCTCAATTTTTCAGCTTTTGCAAAAGCGGAAGAGTTGAAGAAGCGTATCTGGTTCACACTCGGCGCGTTGCTCATATATCGTCTGGGAACCTATATTCCCATTCCGGGTATCGACCCAACAGCGCTAAGAGAACTGATTGAACAACAGCAATCCGGCATACTGGGATTGTTTAACATGTTCTCCGGCGGTGCTGTGGGCCGCATGGCCATTTTTGCCCTGAACATCATGCCGTATATTTCGGCATCGATTATCATACAGCTGCTGACCACCGTTTCTCCTCACCTTGAACAGCTGAAGAAAGAGGGTGAACAGGGGCGTAAGCAGATAAATCAGTATACAAGGTACGGCACTGTTGTGCTGGCGACCCTCCAGGCCTATGGCATTGCTGTCGGACTGGAAAGTGCCGGAAACGTTGTCATCGACGGCGGATGGTTCTTTAGATTTACAACGGTTGTGACCCTGGTGGGCGGTACCGTATTTCTGATGTGGCTGGGCGAGCAGATCACGGCACGCGGTGTCGGTAACGGTATTTCGCTGATCATTTTCGCCGGCATTGTCGCCGAACTACCCGCAGCCCTGGTTGGAACTCTTGAGCTCAGCCGCCAGGGAGCACTTTCGGCTCCTCTGCTGGTGGGTCTGCTGGTTATGTCCGTCGTGGTCATCGCATTCATCGTATTTGTCGAGCGCGCTCAGAGACGATTGCTCATCCAATACCCGAAACGGCAGATGGGCAATCGTATGATGGACGGTCAATCCTCGCATCTGCCGCTTAAACTGAATACGTCCGGGGTTATACCGCCTATTTTTGCGACCTCGCTGCTGCTGTTGCCCATTACGGTTGCAAACCTTTCTCAGGGTGGTCCGGACTGGCTGACCAGTGTCACGGCACTGTTGGGACGCGGCCAGCCGCTGTACCTTCTAATCTTTATGTCTTTGATCGTGTTTTTCGCGTTTTT
>JANQOC010000031.1 GCA_028279265.1 Hyphomicrobiales bacterium | reverse complement strand
CTGTCTAATCTTGACGCCAAGCTCAGGGAGCAGATGCGTATTGAAATCGTACGCCTGCAGCGCGAGGTAGGGATCACATCCATATTTGTGACACATGATCAGTCGGAAGCCCTTGTCATGAGCGACCGGGTTGTTGTCATGGATAAGGCGGTTATTCAGCAGATTGGAGACCCCCAGGAAATTTACGCCGAGCCCGCAAACAGTTTCGTCGCCAACTTTATCGGTGTCGCGACGCTGATGAACGGTACACTCAAGGGCAGGGACGGGGAGATTTGTCAGCTTGAGATTCCCGTCGGCGAAGGTCAGTCACCGTTGCAGCTTCGGGCTACAGGTGCACATGGCGCAAGTGCCGGACAGGACATTATCCTTTGTCTCCGGCCCGAGGATATCGACCTGCAATTGACAAAGCCGCAAAATGGTAATGCTGAAAATGTAATGATCGGGCAGGTGATCGATACGGTCTACCTCGGAAGCTTTCTTGAATGCCGTGTCCAGGTTGGAATCCACGAAGTTGGTATTCAGATTGATCACTTCGAGCAACTTGATCCGGGGCAGACGGTTTACCTGTCGTTCAAGCCCGAGCACGGCCTGACCCTCACCGAATAAAGACAGGCCGCGATCTAATCCCGGCCTGTTCGTCAATGATTTGTATCTATCGGTTTTGTCGGGCTGAGTTGACCCTACTCGGCTGCCTGGGCGAAGCGTCCGCGGTCGTGAGGTTCGTTGAAATCCACCCCGTCCGGTCCTTTGGGAATCGTTCCCAGAGGATTGACCCGTTTCAAGTACCAATAGCCGCCCTTCAGGGCTTCCGGGTAGCAGAGATCCGCGACTTTTGGCTGCTGGTAAAGGTCGCGGGTATAGGCCCACAAATTGGGATAGTCACGAAGACGTTTCTTATTACACTTGAAGACATAGTGATAGGCATTGTCAAAACGGCTCAGGGTCGGAAATGCACGCCAGTCTGCCTCGGTTATCTGGTCGCCGCATAAATAGCGCTGCTCGCTCAGAATACTCTCCATGCGATCCATGGCTTCAAAGACGTCATCGTAAGCAATTTCATAGGCTTGCTGGTCTGTAGAAAATCCGGCCCGGTAAACCCCGTTGTTGAATTTCTCATAAACGTACTGGTTCATCTCGTTGATCTGTTCTTCCAGATGCTTTGGGCAATAATCAGGAGAGGCGGCGGCGATATCATTGAACGCCGTATTAAACATGCGAATGATATCGGCGGATTCATTATTGACGATGGTCTTGTTTTTCGAGTCCCACAATGTTGGAACGGTGCACCGGCCTGTGTAGTTCCCATCGGCCAGAGTGTAAACTTCGTGCAGGAAAGTCAGGCGGTGGTCGGTGCCGGGAACAATATGTGCTTCTTCCAGGTGGCGGTAACCCTGTTCGCCTTCGCCCACTAGCTCAAGCTGGATGATATCTTCAAGATTTTTGAGGCCACGATAAAGGAGGGTGCGGTGGGCCCAGGGGCAGGAGCGGGTACTGTAGAGAACATAGCGATTCGGTTCCGCCGGGAATTCGGCTCCCGCATCACTCTTGATCCAGTTCCGGAACGTTGATTTGTTGCGGACAAAATCGCCCTTTTTCGTGAATTTGGACGAATCGTCTTCCGTCCATTTGCCGTCAACCAGCATGCCCATGGGTTAGAACTCCTGCAATTGAAATGAAAATTCGTTGCAATGAGTATAGCACCCGACAATGCGTTGCTACAATGCAGATGATCGCCTGAGCGGAATGTTGAAAAGCTGAGGAATTTTTGGCGACAGGTGCCGCTTCAGGTGCGGAGAAACTCAAGCCCGGGATTTAAGCTTTGAGTGCCGAGATCGAGCGACAACCTTTTTCGGATAGCAGTTTCTTGTATGCTTCGGCTTTCACCCGGTATTCTCTTCTCTCGGCTTTTTCACTGTGCATTTTCACATAGAGCTTGAGAAGTCGGGCATTGAGATCAATGCAGTCCGCATTCTTTTCTTTCTCCGAGAGCACCGGACCCGTGCGTACAGGCTGTTGTGGTCGTTCAGCGACGGCCGTTTTCACATAAGCCGGATTATCCGGGCTGTCGGCGCAGGAAACAAGAAAGAAGGAAAGGGCGATCATTGCCGCAATTTTGCTGAAAGTCATGGTAAACACCAATTCTTCAGCAACCCCCAAAACCCATTATTTGATTAAACTCGAATTATGGCATTACCGTGGGACAATATGGCAATTGTGTTTTCATCCCCCGAAATGTGGGTATTTAAATTTAACCGTCGGGTTTTATGACGCTCTTTTTCAAGAGATAACCACTGATCTTAACCGTATAAAGCAAAAATCACGATGCGAACTCGCCTTATCGATAGGCCGACGAATAAATCCAGAATAAAATTTCAGGATTCACTATGTGATCGGGACTGGCGGAATCGCCGCTTGTCCATCGAGGTTCTCTTAGCTTGACAGTAGCTTCCAACCAAGCCCATGTTTTGCCAGGGAGAATGAACCGTTAATTGGTTAAAGGTCGGAACACTTGACGTCATCCGTGCAGCTATCCGTAGTCATACCTCTCTACAATGAGGAGGAATCGATCGTGGCTCTGACGCGGGCCCTGGAAACGGCCCTCGATGGCTTGACCTATGAGATCCTGTTTGTTGATGACGGATCCACAGATGGGACCGTACAGAAAGTTCGGGATGCACTGCAGCCAGGCTGGCGGCTGCTCGTTTTTCGGCGCAATTTCGGCCAGACATCGGCCATTGCCGCAGGGATTGCCGCGGCTAATGGAGAATACATTATCACCATGGACGGCGATCTCCAGAACGATCCGTCTGACATTCCGATGATGCTCGAGACATTAAAGGTGCAAGAGGCCGATGTCGTCGTCGGCTGGCGCAAGAACAGGTATGATGACTTGTTTTTGCGCAAGGTGCCGAGCGTACTTGCCAATATCCTGATCCGTAAAATGACCGGGGTGAAGGTTCACGATTATGGTTGCACTCTGAAGCTGTTCACCAGCGAAACCGCGAAGGACCTGGACCTCTACGGGGAACTGCATCGGTTCGTTCCCGTTCTTGCGCGCCTGACCGGGGCCAAGATTGTCGAGGTGGAAGTTACACACCATCCGCGAAGATACGGCCGGTCGAAGTACGGTATCGGCCGCACCCTCAGGGTGCTGAGCGATCTTTTCCTCATGTATTTCTTTCTCGAATACCGGCAGAAACCGATGCATCTTTTCGGTGCAGTTTCCCTTGTGTCTTTCATGCTCGGCAGCATCATACTCGGCTACCTGACAATATTGAACCTAATGGGAGAGCCAATCGGCACGCGGCCCCTGTTCTTCCTGGGACTGCTCCTGATTATAATTGCTGTTCAGTTCATTACCGCGGGTTTCATTTCCGAACAATTAATGCGCACTTACTTTGAATCGAGCAACAAGCCGCCTTATGCCATTCGAGAAATAATCGAGGGAGAGGCTGAACCCGGGTCAAAAGCCAAATGTTGAAATACCTGCTTCGGTTCGGTGTTACCGGCTTCGCCCTTTTTATTACATTTCAATCCATTCCGCTTCGGGATGTAATTGATCAGTTGTCTGGCCTGAATTGGGGCTGGCTATTCCTCGCGGTTTTGGCACTCCATGCCTCTCAACTCGTCAGTGCCTTTCGCACGCGCCTCTATTTGAAGTTCAAGGGTGAGGAACTGTCCCCCGGCCGGGCGTTCTCTCTCCACTATGTCGGCGGGCTCTTCAATATGTTGCTGCCAGGTACCGTCAGCGGTGACGCCTACAAGGCGTGGGTCCTGCAGAAAGAGACGGACCAGGACCTGTTGCCCATGGTGGCTGTCATGATTGCCAACCGGGCGAACGGTCTGTGGTGGTTGATTGTTCTGCTCGCAGCGCTCCTCCTTCTCCAACCGCCGGCGCTGCCTATCAAAGTCCATCCTGCCGTAGCCATTGTCTCGGGCCTAATCCTGGTCACTATCGTTTATAACTTCACAGCCAAAATTATCTGGGGAGAGAGCCTTTTGCAGCAATACCATGCCGGCGTCTATTCTTTCGGTGTCCAGCTCATGGTCGTGCTGTGCCTTTATTTCTTGACCCGTGCCCTGGAATTGGAAAACTGGATCGCCTATCTGTCTCTCATGCTCGGCGCGATCGTTGTTGCAATGGTTCCCATCTCCATCGGCGGCGTTGGGGTCCGGGAATATGTTTTGTTGCAGACCAGTCCGATGTTAGGTGTGAGTGCCACGGATGGGGTATCCCTGGCAGTGATATTTTCCCTGATCAGCCTGACGGTTCCTATCGTCGGTGCGATTTTTTACCTGACCGCGAGACCGTCAGCGCCTCCAGCTTGAGTACCTCCAAAAGAGGACTTACCCAGTATCCGAAGAACAGTGGATTGTATGGGGTCTTTGTTTCTGGAACTCGACTCACGGAAATTAGGAAACCGGTTCCGCCAATCGAATGGGTTGTTCGGAAAATCGCAGCTGTGTTTTTGAACAATGTCCGGTCCGGATCTAGATGATGCGCATGATATGCCCGAGCAGCAGGTTCAAGGCCGGAATGGCGAGAACGAAAATCAGCAGCTTCAGCCAGCCGGGAGAATTAGACCAGGATTTATAATAATAGAACAGACCCGCGAAGGCTGAAAAAAATAACAGTAATAGGATTGCCCAGAGCATATGTGCGCTACGTCCTGTCCACTTCAGGTTTCGCGGATTCAAATGGAATGAGGTTCTGTATACACTACTTTTAGGCAGCTTTGCTAGTGTGCCCTAATGTCACAAACTGTGTTGGATTTCAGACAGCATATAAAGGTCAGGATTTCAAGGATTTCTCTGAATTGCAATAATATAGGAGGCTCAAAAGCCATAGGCAAACCGTCTCATTCCAGAATTTCCATTAGCCTGAAGGATACCGGTTTTTGATTCGCCGGATTTGAAACAACAGGCTTCCAGTGCACCTTGATTATTTCCTCCCGACCCGGGTTGCCTTGGGTAGCCATCGGACAGAACAGCAGATTCCAGTAATCAGATTGATGATGAGTGAACTCGATGATTGATCCGAGGCCGCTCGTTACAATGCCGACATGAGCACAAGTTGCGGGCGTGTTCCGCCTGCTGCCAATGCCTCTCATTATTTGCGGTCCGATCATTAGTCGTTCGTTCATTAGAGATGATTGTCAATCTTGCTGTTTTGCAAACCGTGAGACCCCGTCGCGTGAACTCTGCAATAGATCCGCACCATTTTTAATCGTCGTCACCAGATTTCCTCAGTTTCGACATCGGTTTATCTCCAGGGAACCACAATTCAAAGCGATGATCGGTACTCGTTTATTTACCTTTTTGTTTTTTTCCATTTCCTTGCGTACATTTTTTTGCATTCCAATCCCTTTATTGGAATGTCTCTCAAACACATTTTGAAGGACAAACCCATGACCCCGTTTGTTTACAGATTTGATTTACTCGTTTCTACGTTTTTCCTCTCATTCCTGCTTCTGGTTTCTGCGCTTCAAGCCGCACCCGACAATAGCTGGTCTAAACCTAAGGCCAATAGCGGCACCTCGGGCGGCGGCTCGGCGATGAAAAAGGGTGCCTGGCCGGCACCGAAAGCCGGAAACCAGGCCGGACAGCCGGCATGGAAGCAGAAATATGCCATGGCCGTCCGCCTGACCAATGAGAAAAAACATGATCAGGCCATTTCTGTTCTGCAGACCATCAGCAATAAGCAGGATGCGGGCGTGTACAACTATCTGGGCTTCAACCACCGTAAGATCGGCAAATATGACGCCGCTGTCGCTTATTATCAGAAAGCCCTGCAGATCAATCCCAAATATACCCTGGCCATGGAGTATCTCGGTGAGAGCTATGTGGAGATGGGTAATATGGAGAAGGCGCGGGCGCAACTGGCCAGGTTGAAGCAAGTCTGCGGCACGGGCTGCAAGGAGTATCAGGCTCTTCAGACGGCTATATCCACGGGTAAGACAAATAGCTGGGGAGACAATGGAGGTTCTTCCGACTGGCCCGAAAAGTCCATCAGTTGTAAAGACGGCTATCAATTGACAAGCGGTGGATCTGCGATTGCCACACCCTATTGCAGCGATCAGTGGCTGGCCAAGATTTCCGGAATTTCTTTTGACAAAATCCGCAACAGTCCCACAAGTCGCCGTCATGCCTGCCTGCACGCCACCGGCGATCCGGTCGTGAGCAGCGTTTGTGGTTCCGATGATCCGCTTTCATCCAGTAATTCGGATTGAGGTCGGTCGAGACCGTTCCGTTTTACCGATAAAGCAGATAGGGTTTGCGACGCTTTTTGAACGTCGCAACCTCGGTCCGCCAGGCGGCAATGATCGCACCGGCTGGCTCACCGGCCATCAGCATACGGTGCAGACGTTTCGTGCCTGAAATCAGGTGAAACATGCGCCGGTTGACATAGGGTGTTCGGAAACCGCGGGCTCGGGCATCGGCGACAAGAAATGTCAGAGCATAAATGCCGGTTTCCAGGGGAAGATATTTGTCGACATCTGTCACCACCGGTTGGATGCCGTTGACAAGTTTTCCCCTGAACCGGGGTTCGGTCGCCACCCGGGGAATTGATCGGGGTACATAGTCTGTTGTGCGGAATTGCACACCTGGCAGGCCCACCGTGTTGAGCCAGTTGGTTGCACGGCGGGTATTGAGCCCCGGCGCCCCGAACTTCTGAAACGGTATCTCCGTACCCCGGCCCTCATTAGCGAGCATCGTCTCGCCGATAATGCCAATTCCGGGATAGGCCAGCGCACTCTCAAATGTGGGAATATTCGGACTGGTCATGACCCAGCCGCGCCTTGTTTGCGGCCAGCGCATCGCCCGGTTCCATCCCTGCATCTCGATCACCGTCAGATCAAGATCTTTCAGACCGGGCAGCCAATTCCGATCCCGGATCATCAGAGCAAGTTCGCCGACCGTCAGGCCGTGGACGATGGGGATCGGATATTGGCCGACAAAGGAACGCAGCTTCGGCTCAAGAACAAAGCCTGAGACATAGGTGCCGCCGAGCGGATTGGGCCGGTCCAAAACAATAAAGGGGATACCCGCCTCCGCCGCGGCCTGCATGGCCAGCCCCATGGTCGAGATATAAGTATAATATCTGACGCCGATGTCCTGGATGTCGAACAGCAGAACATCGATATCGCGCAGGGAATTTTGTGACGGCTTTTTGTGCGATCCGTAGAGACTGTGAACCGGGACTCCCGTTTCAGGATCGGCTCCGTCCTTGACCTTGGCGCCGGCTTCCGCGAGCCCGCGAAATCCGTGCTCCGGTGCAAAGATGGCTGCCAGTGTGACGTTTTCCGCCTGATGCAGAAGGTCCGCCAAATGTTCTCCGTTGGCCAGTGTTGTCTGGTTGGCAATCAGGCCGACGCGTTTGCCGTCAAGTACGGAAAATCCATCATCAACCAGAAGGTCAGCTCCGGTCAGAACCCGGCTCTGATCGGTATGGGTTGTTTTCTCCAGGGCTTCGGACATGTTCATAGGCAAGAGTATAGCTGAGACGATAAAGAGTTTGGCGACAATTGTGAGTAAGAGCGAAGGTTTCATGGGAAGTGACGGGCCTTGCAGATTCGGAGTCATTATGAGCGGTCCTCCGAATAGCGAGTGATTGGTACAAAATTAGGACACTCTGAATTAGTGCCGGGTGAACGCTTAACTGAGACTGCACTGTGGTGCAGCGAACACATTCAATTATTCGTGTCCATAACATCACACAATATTAAGGACTTGCGTTTATCCAACGACGATCATTGCGTTTTATCGGCCGATCGGTTTGAGTTTTTCATATGATTCGTCAATGCCTTGCAAAGATTCTGCTCAGTGCCGCCATGGTCTTTGGCGCGGCCGCGGTCAATGCCGAAACGGCGTTGTATTCCGAGCCCACGCGTTCGGTGGAATCAGCAGCGGCAAACAGTCTGATCACCATCAGCGTAATCACCCATGACGCGGTTGGGGTCCTTGCCGATCCGTCATCGCAGGAATGCACGCGCAAGAAGAAGCCTTGTCAAACCTGTATCAGCGGGACTCAAACTAATCTGCGCAAGTCCATGCGTGGACCAGCGTCCGAGCATACCCGAAACCCGGTCTTAGATTGGCATTCTTTAGTCCTGGTCGGTAAGCGGTCGGACACATACAATTTAGACCCGGCTTTTCCCGCCATTCTCCTGAGCACCATGCGTATTCGAATTTGATCCCGGTATAGATTCGCTCGTGATGGCGTCCCATCACGTTCACGAGTCCCATTGAGT
>JANQOC010000291.1 GCA_028279265.1 Hyphomicrobiales bacterium | reverse complement strand
TGGTCCATCGCTTCCTGGACTCTGTGCCGGATTATCCGGCCATTTGCCTCGCATCCACCGCCGGCCGGACCCATCCTGTGTTCGGTCTGTGGCCGACGGCCCTGGCGGAAGATTTGGATACAGCCCTGAGGACAGGCGTTCGCAAGGTCTTGGATTGGACGGATCAGCACACGACTGTCACTGTCGACTTTCCACTTTTCAAACAAGACGGGAGCGAATTTGATCCCTTCTTCAATACCAATCACCCTGAAGACCTTGCCAAGGCTAATGAAATTCAGCAGAAACTGGCCATATGAACATACCGATTTTCAGTATTGTCGGCTGGAAGAATTCCGGCAAAACAACGCTCATGGCGCGCCTGGTCAAGGAGTTTACCGCCAGGGGTCTCGCCGTATCCGCTGTCAAGCACGCGCACCACTCATTCGATATCGATCATCCGGAACGGGATACGTTCAAGCTGAGGGAAGCCGGGGCCCGACAGATCGCGATCGCATCACCTCGACGATGGGCTTTGATGCACGAGTTGAGAGATGAGCCGGAACCTTCCCTGGAAGAAATCATCAGTCACTTTAGCGGAGCCGACCTCATACTCGTTGAAGGCTACAAGAGCAGCCAGATTCCGAAGATTGAAGCCCGAAGCAAACGATCGTTAACGCAATCACCCCTGACCTCCGAATTTCCATCAATTGTCGCCGTGGCTTCAGACGAGGACCTGGAAGATAGCGCATTGCCGCATTTTCAGATTGACGAAATCCCCAGAATTGCAGAGTTTATTCTGGACTATTTGAAAATCGAGACGAACTCATGAAACCCAGGCTTCTTGATGACTGCTTTCTCCATGACAAGGATCGATTGCTCCATGAAGAAGCGCTGTCTCTATTAGAACAGCGAATTTCTCCGATCGTCGAAACGGAATCCGTTCCGCTGGAGAAAGCCGGCGGCCGGATCTTAATGGAAGATATCCTCGCTCCCCGACCGGTGCCCTGGCATACCAATGCAGCCGTCGACGGCTACGCATTTGCGCACGCGCATTACAATATGGATGAGGGCACGTCATTCGAACAATCGGCGCGGATTGCGGCAGGCCACACGCTCGAAGGGGAAATTTCAGAAACAGGCACGGCCCGTATTTTTACCGGTGCTGCCATGCCGGACATCTACGACACTGTCGTGATGCAGGAAGATGTCACTACGGAGAGCCGTAACGGAACGACAATCATAAATGTTCCAGCCGGACTAAAAAAGGGAGCTAATTGCCGGCTGGCAGGAGAAGATCTGCAATCAGGCGACGTTGTTCTACGTGCAGGAACGCGCCTGCGGCCGCAGGAGCTTGCGGGCATCGCTTCCACGGGATTGAACAAAATCCCCTGTGCGAAACGACTGAGAGTCGCTGTATTTTCAACAGGTGATGAACTTGTCCAACCCGGCGAAAAAATTGATCATGGTCAGGTTTACGACAGTAATGCACCAATGTTGCGCGGATTAATCGAATCGACTGGCGCCGAATGCATCGACCTGGGTGTACTTCGTGACGATGCCGATATTGTCCGGCAAAGTCTGCTTGAAGCTTCAAAAGACTATGATCTCCTGTTGACGTCCGGAGGCGCAAGCCGTGGTGAAGAAGATCACGTCGTCGAAACTTTAAACGAATTAGGTCAGCTTCACATGTGGCAGATCGCGATAAAGCCGGGGCGTCCCATGTCTTTCGGGCAGATCGAAGGCTGCGCCTTTGCCGGCTTGCCGGGCAATCCGGTTGCCGTATTTGTTTGTTTTCTTTTATATGTGCGCCCGATCATTCTGCGCCTTTCCGGAGGCAGGTGGCCGGAACCTAATCGCTATAGGATTGCTGCGGGGTTTCAAATCGACAAGAAGAAAACAGGCAGACGGGAATTCCTGCGGGGGGCAACGGAGCTGGACGAACAGGGGAATCTAAGAGTTCAGAAGTTTCCCCGGGACGGGTCTGGTCTCATCTCGAGCCTGCAATTTGCCGACGGACTGATTGAGCTGGATGAAGGGATTTCGGAAGTTCATATTGGTGATCCCGTCAAGTTCATCCCGTTCTCGGAATTCGGACTGGTCGGTTAAATTTTCAGATTGACCGACCGCTTATGGATCGCAAATCAGCTGCAAGCGCCGAATTCCAACCGAGTTGTGCCATTTCGAGCCTCTCAAAAATGGCCACATTTGAACCCTAATTCTTTCCCTGTTCTGGGCATAATAGTTCGCGCGGGTCCCCATACCCGCTTTCTGTCCCTCGGGAATCAGAAGTGAATCTTTGGAAAACCGGAATGATCCGGCCATGAATTCGTTGCGGGTATCAATTGTTAAATGCTTGAATTCCTCCAGTATATCGCCCGTTCAATAGAACTCGTGGTCAATATATTTCTTGTTAGCGTTCGATTTTGCCTGAGATTGACGGAGTATATTCCACGAATCCCGACCAGCCTTCGATTGATCGCTCTTCCATTTGTTCTTTATTTCGTCTTTACGCTCGTACTCGTATACCC
>JANQOC010000279.1 GCA_028279265.1 Hyphomicrobiales bacterium | reverse complement strand
GCCGCTGATCAGGTGATCGCCAATGGCAAGAAGTTCGCTGCGCACTTCCTGGAGGCGGATGCCGATGAAATAGAGTTCGAGGATGGAACGTTCAGAGTTCCGCAAACCAACAAGTCGATGACCACGACGGAAGTTGCAAAACGGGCGGCGATTAAAGTCGGTGCCCCGGGACATTTAGGCGCCTGCCTTGAAGGCGTCGGCGCTTTTTGGTCGCCGATGCCGAGTTTTCCCAATGGCTGCCACATCTGCGAGGTGGAAGTGGATCCGGAGACCGGTGAGGTTGCGATTGACCGCTACACGGTTGTCGACGATATCGGCAATGTGATAAATCCCTTACTGGCTTCGGCCCAGATACATGGCGGTGTCGCGCAGGGTGTGGGGCAGGCGCTCATGGAAAATATTGCGTATGACCAGGGCAGCGGTCAGCTCGTTTCCGGTACGCTGATGGATTATTCCATGCCTCGTGCCGATTGCTTTCCGGAAATTTCGGTGGATTTCAACCCGATCCCAAGCACGACGAATCCCATCGGTGTGAAGGGTGTCGGTGAAGGCGGTACCGTGGCTGCGACCCCCTGTACCATAAACGCCATTGTCGATGCCCTGTCGTCCTATGGCGTTCATGATATAACCCTGCCGGCAAGCGCATCAAAAATCTGGCAGGCTATGAACGCACAATCCGCATAGGGTCCCTGAGAAGTTTCTTTTTGATCCTGCGGGACTGAACAATTTAACAACGAAGAATAACTGATCTGAATCTGGGAAAAACTACATGGTAAAATTATTCAAATCTCTATTCGGGGCATCCGGGGTAGATCCAAAACAGGCTCCAACAACGGAATCAACCGCGGAAGGGAGCGAGGTATCCCAAGCGACCGGTGCCGGGTCCGATCATGTGACCGTTTCGATGACGGTCAACGGTGAAGCCGTGACCGGCGAGGTCGAAGCGCGCACGCGGCTAGTTCAGTTTATTCGCGAAAATCTTCGGTTAACCGGAACCCATATCGGCTGCGACACGTCGCAGTGCGGCGCTTGTACGATTCACATGGACGGACTGCCGATCAAATCCTGCGGTATTCTGGCGGTTCAGGCCGATGGTGCCGATATCGTGACGATCGAGGGATTGGCCAATGGTGAAGAACTGCATCCCATGCAGGAAGCTTTCCGGGAGCACCACGGTCTTCAATGCGGCTTCTGCACACCCGGTATGGTGATGTCGGCGATCGGTCTGGTCAACGAGAACCCGGAACCGACCGAGAAGGAAATAAGACATCACCTCGAAGGAAATATCTGTCGCTGCACGGGTTATCACAACATCGTAAAGTCTATCGCTGCGGGCGCTGAATCCATGAAAGGAATGAAGTGATGTACAAGTTTAAATATCACCGGACTTCCTCCCTCAACGAAGCGCGATCCCAATTCGGTTCCTGCGACGAGCCCCGATATATTGCCGGCGGCATGACGCTTATTCCGGCGCTCAATCTGCGGTTGGACCGTCCTTCGGATGTCCTGGATATTGGCCATCTCGACGAATTGAGAGGTATCCAGGATGATGGAGATACGATCTCCGTCGGCGCGACGACCCGCCATGCGGAGGTTGCCAAGTCATCGGTGGTTCAGTCGAAGATTCCGGCACTGGCTAAACTAGCCGGCGGTATCGGCGATCCCCTGGTTCGAAATCGCGGAACGATCGGCGGTTCGCTTGCCAACAACGATCCTTCCGCCGACTATCCCAGTGCAGTTCTTGGGCTCGGGGCAACAGTCCATACTGACAGCCGCACAATTGCGGCCGATGACTACTTTATGGGTGCCTTTATGACCGCGCTCGAAGAAGGGGAGATCATCACCAAGATCTCCTTCCCCGTACCCGAAACGGCGGGTTACGGCCGGTTGGCACAACCGGCATCCAGATTTCCCCTGATCGGTGTTTTTGTCGCCAAGACCTCTTCAGGTCCGCGTGTGGCGGTAACCGGTGCCGGGCCGGGGGTGTTCCGGGTTGAGGAAATGGAAAAAGCCCTGTCGGGAAACTGGTCCGCGGAGGCTATTAAAGACATTGCCGTCAATTCGGATGAATTTGCTTCCGATATTCATGCAAGTGCCGAATATCGGGCGGCAATGATCACGGTCATGGCCGGGCGCGCCATTAATTCCTGAGTTTGGACGAGCTGGTTTTCGCTAACCAGCTCATCCGTTCCGTTCATTATTGTTTTGGCTGGCTGATCTTTGGCGACTTGGATTGCTCCAGGGAGTTCGCCAACCGGACGAGTCCGAGAAACTCCGATCGATAGCCAAACTTATCGCTTCCGACCGATGATTGGGCCAGGTTCAGAATTTCATCATAGGAATATCCATCGGTATAAGAATTGCCTCGCAGCCTCTGCCCGAATGCCGCGACGCTCGTGGAAAACCGGATATCGTTGCTGAGTTCCTGCATGTCGGTGGTTTCAAGATTCCTGGTGACGGGTACAGTGATCAACTTACTGGTTTTGCTCTCCGGTTTTTTGTACCGGATCTTAAGGAATGCATATTCGTCGTCCTGAGAAATATCTGTTACGGTTTCGGCATCCTTCTTGTTCGCCTGCTTATACCGCAGATCATCAATGAGTTTGACCTGGCTGCCCCGGGGGACAATTTCATAGATCGCGGTGACCGAGTGGCCGGATCCGATATCTCCCGCATCCACTTTGTCATTGTTGAAGTCCTGCCGTTTTAAGTGGCGGGTTTCATAACCGATCAAGCGGTATTCCGAAACGAGTTTCGGGTTGAATTCAATCTGGATCTTCACATCATTGGCGATGGGGAACAGGGTGGACGAGGCCTCGTCAACCAGGACTTTCTGGGCTTCCCGCAAATTGTCGATATAGGACGCCTTGCCATTGCCGTTCTGAGCCAGAACCTGCATGAGCGCGTCATTGTAATTTCCCTGCCCAAATCCGAGGACGGAAAGGTAAATGCCGCTCTTGCGCTGTTCCTTGATAAGATTCTTCAGGGAATTGAGATCCGAGATTCCCACATTGAAATCCCCATCGGTTGCCAGGATTACCCGGTTCACGCCGTCCTTGATGTACTCGGATTTCGCGAGATTGTAGGCTTGTTGAATTCCCTGTGCCCCCGCCGTCGAACCGCCGGATCGTAGAGAGCCGAGAGCGTTCAGAATTTTGGCCTTGTCGCGGGCTTCCGTCGGCTCCAGCACAGTGCCGGCTTTGCCTGCGTAGGTCACAATGGAGACCTTGTCTTCCGGGTGTAACTGATCGACCAGCAGGCGGAATGCATTGATGAGCAATGGCAGTTTGTCGCGGCTGCTCATGGATCCCGACACATCGATCAGGAAGACAAGATTTGACCGGGGTTTTTCTACCGCTTCGATTTCGTATCCCTGCAGTCCGATGTGCAAGAGTTTCGTATGTTCATTCCAGGGGGTTGGATAAAGCGCAAGATTCGCATTGAATGGCGCATCAAGATTTTCAGGCCGCTGATAGTCGTATGAGAAATAGTTGATCAGTTCTTCAACGCGAACCTGGTCCTGCGATGGCAGGGAACCGTTGAGAAGCTGCCGACGAACAAATGAGTAAGATGTCGTATCGACATCGATGGAAAAGGTTGAAACGGGGTTCTGGTCGGCGGATTTCACTTCATTGGAGTCAAAACTGGAAAAGCGATCCCTGCTCGACAGTTTTGGCAAGTGTTGATCTCTTCTGCGGTACTCCCGAGCCGGGGAACCAGGACTGTACATATTCATGATTCCACCGAGTCCGCTCCCACCGCCAATATTCTGAGAAGGTTGCAGGGTTCTTTGTTTCGATGCCTGAATATTGGCTGACCGAGCAACAGGTGCGGACGTCTTGGATTCCGACAGTTGCGACCGCAGGCGAGGAAGCTGGACCGCCTTTTTTTCCGCTTCCGTTTTAGCCGGAACCGAAGCGATCCGGGTTCCGTCGCTGTTGGCCAGGAATTGACGATCATCTTCTTTTCCGGAGATATTCTTGTCTGCGGGTTTCGCCGGGTTAAGATCAGGGATCTGCCCCCGAGGGGCGGAAGCAACGGTTTGGCCCTGGGTTTCAAGCAGAGGTTCGCGTTGAAGCTGATGATAAGTTGCAATTCCGGCAATCGGCAGCAGAATGGCGGAAGCCAGGCCGTAAGCGTAAATACGTTTCATGGACCACTCCTGTGAACTTCGTTTCAGAATGGTCATTAGACGTCCGGTGCCGGAATTTCCTTTGACGGAAGATTGAGAAAATTCTTCATCGAAGGCGGCAAGCGCAAGGTTGACGGCCTTTATTTCCGCGCCCGTGGAAGGCGGTGGAATATTCTCCAAATCAATTTTGTTCGACTCTCGATCTGTCATCTTCTCAGCCTTCGACCAGTATTCTCAGATTCTTCTTGGCTTCATGAACGCGCCAGGACACGGTTTTTTCTGAACACCCCAAAATCTCCGCCGCGCATTTATGATTCATACCCTCGCTATAGACGAGCATCAGTACATCCCGGTGCTTGTCCGGTAATTCCAGAATCTTTCGCCACACCTGTTCTTGAGTGAGTTCCTGCTCGACCGACGGCATGTGTACGGCCTCAGCGGTTTCCGAATATTCCTGCATCAGCTTTCTGTGTCGTTGCTGTGTGCGACCCATATCACGGACACGGTTCAAGGTGATTTTGAAAATCCAGCTTGAGAATGCGGAGCGGCCATCGAATTTGGCGATGCCCCGCGCCATGTTTATCACAACGTCCTGAGCAATATCTTCTGCGTCACTCTGGTGGGCGCACCATTTGTAAGCGAACCGGTAGATCGGCAAATAATATTGCTTTACGAGATGCTCAAAGGCATCGCGATCTCCCTTCTTTGCCCGGGCGACAAGTTCCTCTTCGGACGCTTTTTGCATAACAGGTTTCATTCAATTTACTATTAGACGCCCGGTTGACGGTAATCCTTTGAAAAAAATTCAAGAAATGCTGATTTTTATTTAGAGGCAGATAAGTTCAGATTGGGGCCGAATACCGACTGTTTTGAGATCGCTTGTAATGATGGATAAAAAGTTGCTTAATAAGTCCATCCGGGGAACCGCGGTTCTTAGAATAACTTATTGAAATTAAAGCGTTTCCATGAGAGGTCGAAAATGGGAGGAGTTCACCTTGTCCGTTCATCTTGATGAAAAGGAACTTGAGAAAGATTTTGGCAAAGCAGAATTCACCGTGTTGCTGGACAATGAGAAAACGACGATCACCTATTGGCGATTCCCCCCAAAGACACAGACCGGCTGGCATGATCACACCTTCGATTATGCAACGATCCAGCAATCCGGAGGGCAACTTCTTTTGAAGACTGAATCTGGAGACACGAAAATCGTTGATTATGAAGATGGAAAAGTCGTCGCTTACAAAGCCCCGGTGGTGCACAACGCACTGAACATCAGCGATCAGGAAGTCCGTGTTATTGAGATCGAGTACAAAGCATAAGGATGGTCGTATCCGGTGAGTTCAGGATACCGCATGCCATCCCCATCAGGACGACGAAAAAATACCCTTATGTTAACGACAATTGTAACGCCCCGTGTTAGCGAAACGGATGGTGCCGGCCACATCAACAATACGGTCATCCCGGCCTGGTTTGAGGCCGGCCGCATGGAGATTTTTCGAATATTGACGCCAGACCTCAGTTTCGCGTCATGGAAAGTCGCCCTGGTCAATTTGAACATCGACTATATGAAGCAAATTTATATCGGTCAGGATTGTACCGTTGAGACCTGGATCGAGAAAATCGGCAACAAGAGCTTTGTTGTCGGTGAGCGGGTTTTGCAGGCGGATGAAATCTGCGCCAAAGGCACGGCGACTTATGTTTACTTTGACTATGCCCGCGATGTTTCGCTCCCTATCCCGGATGAGGTCAGAAGAATGTTCAGCGAACTGCGGGGTCCGACGGACAAGGCTGACTAGTTATTTGTTTCGGAGAACGGAACTGTTTGCGCCGAGATTTACAGAGACCAGATGACAGGTCCGGATCGCGTTTCGACTGTATCCACATCAATGAGATCACCCATCTGCGAATAAATGGATTGTGCGAGCTTTGCCCCTTTCCGGGCCGAGGCTTCGGATGCATGAGTCGCAATCGTCATGAACTCATTCTCGCCAATGCGTATGACTTCGATCTCTTTGGCCGTCACCATCAGACGCAGTTGTGATTTCATCTGATCGGCCATGGAAATCAGGGCCGCTTCAGCGCCTTCCTTAGCCTTATAGGTTGTGATCCTGTAAAATTTGTCCATGAAATTCCGGCCTCTGAACTGGATGACTACTTATTGAATTCGCTCGACGTACGGGCGGTTTGCCCGAATAGAATTTTTCTTTCTTCTTCGCTGGGAGGTGCGGATCGTCGAAATTCTTTTCCGAGGTCGACACCTCTTTGCACCGCGGGACGCTGCTTGATTTCGTTTCGCCAGCGCGACAGATGGGGGAATTCCTCAAGTGACTGCCCCAAGGGCTTGGCGATGAGTACCCAGGGCCAGCAAATGATATCCGCGATGGAATAGTCATCGACAATATAGTCGCGGGACTGCAACCGGCGATCCATTACGCCGAGACAGCGGTGATATTCTTTTGCATAACGCTCGAGGGAATAGGCATGTTCGCCCTCGGCATAGTTGACGAAATGACTGAGTTGACCGGCCATGGGCCCCTGGTTGCCGACCTGCCAGAACAGCCACTCCAGAACTTCTTTCTTTTTCAGGGCATCCGTCGGCATGAACCGCCCGAATTTTTCTGCGAGATAAATCAGAATGGCGCCGGATTCGAAAACCGTTACAGGGGCTCCCTCTGTTTCATGGTCGACAATGGCCGGCATGCGATTGTTGGGGCTGATTTTCAGAAAGTCGTCGGAAAACTGTTCACCCTTGGAAATATTAAGCGGGATCAGCTTGTAGTCGATTCCAAGCTCCTCGAGCATAATGGAAACTTTCCAGCCATTGGGCGTGGGCCAGTAATAAAAATCAATCATTGGTCGGTTCGCTCTCCTGGCAATGGATGATTCCCCTGTTCAGCAGATCTTCGATATCCCCTGCCGCGTAGCCCGCGGCCTCAAGCAGGACTTTGCTGTGCTGCCCAAGAAGGGGTGCCCCTCGGTAGTTGAGTTCAGAGTGGTTGGAAAACTGCGCCGCTGCCCGCGACTGACGAATTTCACCGGCTTGGGCGTGTTGATACTGAATTACGGTATTGTTTTGTCGTATCTGCGGGTGATCGAGGATCTCGCGGCGCTTAAGCACCGGCGCGCAAGGCACGTCATGCTTTTCCAGACGCTGCAGCCATTCCTTTGAATTGCGGGTTCTGAGAACTTCCTGGGTCAGTTCGAGGCGCTCATTTATGTTTGATTGGCGTAGGGCCGCCGTCTTGAAGCGCTCGTCCTGCAGCCAATCGGGCCGCTCCAGCGCCTGGGTTAGTCCCAGCCATTCCTTGTCGGACTGCACGGCGACAGAAATGTAACCGTCGGCGGTTTCATAAATCAGGTCGATAAAGCTCTGGGCTTTTTGTTCCGAAAACTCCTTGCCGACAAAAGTCTGGCTGCTCATGTCTGAAGACCACAGGAAACTGACAATCGCATCGAGCATGGAGAGGCGAATATGCTGACCTTTCCCGGTTCTGTAACGTTCAAGCAAGGCAGCGGTTATCGCCTGGGCACAGGTAATACCGGTAAGTTTGTCCGGTAATATTGTCCGGACCAGACGGGGACGAGATTCATCCGATCCCCCCTGGATCGTGGTTAGACCTGACAGGGCCTGGACCAGGGGATCATAGACGGGTTTTCCCGAATAGGGTCCCTTGTCTCCAAATCCGGAGATGGACACATAAATGATATCGGGCGCGAACTTTCGCAGTTCTTCCTCACCCAGCCCCATACGCTCAATGACATTGGGCCTGAAGTTCTGAACGAAAACATCCGCATCCCGAGCCAGGTTTTTGAGGATTGATTTTCCCTCGTCCGACTTCAGATTCAAAGCTATGGACTTCTTGTTCCTGTTATTGTTGAGGAATGATGCCGAGAACGAATTTCTGCGGCTGGACACGGAACGCGTAAAATCCCCGCCCTTGGGATTCTCAACCTTGATCACTTCAGCACCCTGATCCGCAAGTATCATCGTCGTCAAGGGTCCGGATACCATGGATGTCAGGTCGACGACCTTTATGCCCTGCAGTGGTCCACTCATAAGTTTTCTTTCTTGATCAGTTCTTTGGGTTTTCGAAGATCGTAGCAAATCTGTCGGATCAGTTCAGCAATTTGTCATCTGCCAACCGGTTTGATGAGGCCGGGCGGTCGGGTTCATAAGCCGCCGAAAACTTTCGGAATCCGAGTACTTTATTCTGCCATTCCTCCCACGGAATTTATACCGATCCCTACAAGGGTGAATGGGTCCGGACTTAAGGAAAAATTTACGAATGTGAAATTAATTTATAATGCACTGCAAAAAAATGTTGCAATGCACAAAAAGAGTTGCTATATACCGATCATTGAGAATTAACGCCTGCTCTATGAAGTATCCAGCGTAAAGTGACGATTTCTAGAGTCGGCAACCTGGTTTTATAAAAATCCACTGAAATTTGGTGAAGACAATGAATGCAGATATGAAAAAACAAACGGAAGAATTCTGGAAAAATGCACAACAGGTCACTATGCCTGGCAACATGAAGGAATTATTTGAAGAAAACCTGGTAAAATCCCAGGAAGTCTATGAAAACGCTAAAGATTTTGCAAAAAATGCAGAAAAGGCATTTGAAAAGGTTGCGAAATCGACGGAAAAAGGCGCCAAGGAACTTTCCGATCAGGTGATCAAGAATGTTACTGAGAACACTGATGCGGCGTTCAAGGTCTTTTACGACCTGATCCAGTGCAAAGACATTGAGGACGCGACAAAAGTTCAAACCGCCTACTTCCAGGAGCAAATGGCGAATATGCAGGCTCAGTTCCAGCAATTAAACGAAATTGCAGGGACCGTTGCCAAGGATACCGCCAAAGCGACGAAGACGGCGACAGACAAAACATTGAGCAAACTTAACGCGGCTGCTCAGGTTTAACTGTCCTAATTTCGAAAATCTGATTTTCGATTTGGCCCGGTAGACATAGGTCTGCCGGGCTTTTTTTTT
>JANQOC010000271.1 GCA_028279265.1 Hyphomicrobiales bacterium | reverse complement strand
CCCGGAGAATTCGAACTCGCCTAATACGCGGCAACTTATTCCGACCTCAGTAAGGTAAAGATATCATCACAAGTGTGGGCGAAGTTTGCCTGGATCGTGACCAAACTGTGATGGGGATCAGGGAAGAGAAACGGTTAAAGCCTTCAGCGCACATCGCCGGATAAGGAGAAATGCCTCGATGAAACTAATTGTGCTTAAAACCCGTGTCGGCTCGAGAACCCAGTAAACTTTTTGCTCAAATATTTATGCGCGAATCTTTGTACGCGACTTAAGTGCCCGGGCGAATGTTGAGCTTTGTCTGCACGCGACGGTTCTGAGACCAGCAGGAGATGTCATTACACAGGGCGACCGGTCTTTCCTTGCCGTAAGAAATGGTGCGCATGCGTGATGGATTGATACCCTGGCTGATGAGAAAACTGCGTACCGCCTGTGCCCGGCGGGCGCCGAGGGCCAGATTGTATTCACGCGTACCGCGTTCGTCCGCGTGACCTTCAAGAGTGATGGTAAATTTTGGATATTGACGCAGCCATTTGGTCTGTCCCCGCAGCGTATTCTGCGCCTGAGCGGTGAGCTGTGGACTGTCCGTGGTGAAATATACGATATCCCCGACATTGACTTTAAAGTCGCGCGCTGTCCCCGGAACCACGGGTCCTGAGAGCCCGTTGCCTGCAACATCCGACGACGACTTTGACAGTTGATTGGAACACGCCACGAGGCCTCCGCTCAACAGCAGCAGGCTACAGACGGTTAAAACTTTGTTCCACATCGAAAATACGGTCATATCACTTCCTTGGGAAACCGAAACTGGAGAAACCAAATCTAAGCAAAACAGTTTTTCTACTCAGAAGACAATTCGTTAATTGACACATATAGCCAAAATAAGGCCGAGGATTTCTCCCACACGCAGCAGGACGCTAAAGTCCGTTGCTTCTCAAGGCCTTGTCGCGCAACAAAACGACCTTTTGAACGCGCGGCTAATATCACACGAATTACGGAATCTAACCAAGAACAATATCTAAAAAACTGACTTTTCCCACCGACTATGAACTATTTAAAAAGAAAAGGTGGTCCGGTGGAATTTGGTACAGAACAAAAACAGTTCCACAATACTAAAAAACTGGAAAACCGTGATCACAAAACTGGTTCAGTTATGTGTCACGGCATCCAGTAAATTAAGATCCGGTTTTGACCCCGGAAATAGTCTGATGTTTGTCGATTAACGACGAACAACAGCCTGCTGCTCAACAGTCACGTCTGCAGCACCAAGCTTCATTGGCTCATGACGATCATGTCTGCAAGCTCCAAGTGTAGCTGCGAAAGCAATAATTGAAGCGACAACGATCGCACCTTTGTAACCCTGCATGGTCTTCTCTCCTCTGCTTGAACGGCAAATGCCTGTTATTGGAAATACCGTTAGACGCTTTCGAGATCAAGAACGGACTGAAGTGTTGCATGGTTTTCTATATAATTGATGCCAAAATGCCACGGTTTATAAATCGTTAATACATTGGCAGAACGCATCTAGTCTTGGAAAATTAAGTTAAGCCAAATATAAATCAATATTCCGAATTCAAGTCGAACTATAAAACTGAGTTAAATGGGTTACTTTATTGGTAAAGACCAAGCAGGATCTGATCCAAATGTTGGAGTCTTGAGCCGCCGCTCATTATATCCCGTCAAATCCACAGTATAGAGTGCCGGACCTCCATTGGGACCTGGAGATTCACGGAAGAACATTACGACACGGCCATTGGGTGCCCAAGTCGGACCTTCGTTGTGAAAACCTTCGGTCAGAATACGTTCTCCGGATCCATCGGGTTTCATGACACCGATAAGGAACCGGCCGGCTGTCTTCTTGGTGAAGGCAATGAGGTCACCACGGGGTGACCAGACCGGAGTCGAATAGCTGCCGTCACCGAAACTGATGCGCTTCAGATTGCGGCCATTGGCGCCCATTACAAAGAGCTGTTGGCCTCCCTGACGGTCGGATTCGAATACGATGCGACGACCGTCAGGTGAATAAGACGGTGCCGTGTCAATTGCCGGCGAGTTGGTCAACTGGCGCGTTTGACGCGTTCGAACATTCATTACAAAAATATCTGATCCCCCGCCCCGCTGAAGACTCATAACGATATTTCGCCCATCCGGCGAAAACCGCGGGGCGAACGTCATACCCGGAAAGTCGCCGACTATTTCCTGCTGTCGGGTCGCGAGGTTCAATCGATACACCCGCGGTTGTCCGCCTTCATAGGACATATAGGTGATTTCCTTGTTGTCCGGACTGAAGCGCGGCGTCAGAACCAGATCCCGGCCACTGGTCAGATTTTGAATATTAAACCCGTCCTGATCCATCAATGCCAGTCGCTTGACACGACGATCCTTGGGACCGGATTCGGCGACAAAAACAATACGCGTATCAAAGTAACCTTTCTCCCCGGTCAGGCGCTCGTAGATCGCGTCGGCAATGATATGCCCCACGCGTCGCCAGTTGCGCGTTGAGGTGACAAATTGCTGTCCGGCCAGTTGCCGGCCCGAAAAAACATCCCAAAGCCTGAATTCCGTCTGAATCCGATCCGGCCCCTGCTTGCGGATGCTGCCGACCACTAGCGCCTGGGCATTGATCACCCGCCAGTTGGCAAAACGCGGTGGACGATTGACATCAACGACCCGCTCGATGAACGAATCCGGATTGAGGGGCGTAAAAAAACCTGATCTCTCCAGGTTCGCCGAAATGACGTCCGAAATCAGTCGTCCCAGTGCCTCATCTTCCCCGGACTGGCCGACAAAGTTTGTAATCGCCATGGGTATCGGTTGAATATTTCCCTGGGTTATATCGATCTCGACGACGGCTTTGGCCGCAGGGGACCACCCCATGACAAACAGCATAAGAAGGACGAGCGGAAAACCGCGTGAACATTTGGATCTCATTACCGATCTCCTTGAACTCCCGATCAGGAAGTGACGTGCATGCATCGAGCCTTACCCCCCGTACATTTCCCTGGGATCAAAACTCAGAACCATATCGCGCCACACATTGTAGCGCTCCGGCGTGAACATCGTGTAGGGCTGGCATTGCCAGATGGCCCGGGTGGCGCTGTCCGCAGCCGGTAGAAACGAAGTGGACGACATGGAGTTAACGACTTTAGGTGGCCGGTTAAGCGTTCCGTCCTTGTTGAGCGAAATGCGTACTTTGACGACGATCCGATCGGCCCCCAGCCCGCCGATAGGCGGGTTCCAGCATTGGGAAATCTGTGTTCGGAAGGCATCGATCTCGCTAACGGAAATTGTCTTGTCCCGGCCCCTCGGATCGCCTCTGGAAACTTGCCTTTTCGGAGCGATCGGCGCTTTTTGCGCATCATTGCCACCGGCATCGGGAATCTTGTTCAGAAGCGCCGCGATCCTGTCGGCATCGAAATTATTTTTGTTGGTCGCTTTCTTCGCCCGGGGTTTGGGTTTCACTTTTTTCTTGATCTTTTTTTCCGCGACTTTGGGTTTTGGTTTGGGCTTCGGTTTCGGTTTTTCGACCGCCTTTTTCTTCTTCGGCACGACGACAGGTTCTTTTTTCTCCTGCTTGGCCGGAGCATTGACCGCTTTTTTCACGGCCTTTTTCTTTTTCGGCTTTTCTTTATTGACCTTTTTAACGGGAGGTTCAGGCTTCTTGACCTCTGTTTTCTCAGCTTTTTCCTTCTTGTCCCCGGCCTTGAGCTTGGTGAACTCGCCCGGCGACAAAATCTCCACAGGGATTGACTGCACGGGATTTGCCTTGAATTCCCGGGTCGCCGTGAAACCCGCGAAAGCCCAGAACAGTATCCCGACATGAAGCAGTGACGATATGATAACCGAGGTTCTCAAAGCTTGCCTTCCGTCAGCTGCCGTCCGTTACATCCGTGACGAGAGCCAGTTTCTGAAATCCGGCCTTGTTCAGCAGTCCCATGACTTTCATGACCGATCCGTAACTCGCCTGATCATCCCCGCGTACAAATATACGCTCATCTTGTCGATTCTTGGTTATCGCCACCAGCTTGGGAACAATTTCCTCAAGGCTGACGGCCTGGTCTGTCGCCTGCAGGAAGACCCGGCCCTGCCGGTCAATGGATATGGTCAGGGGCTCTTTTGTCGACTCTATCTGCTGGGCCTCGGTTTTCGGTAAATCGATCTGCACGCCGACGGTCAACAGCGGAGCTGTCACCATGAAGACGATAAGCAGCACGAGCATCACGTCGACAAACGGTGTCACGTTGATCTCCGACATGGGCTGGTAAACCCGATGCTTGCTTGAGCGCCCCCTTGCCTTGCGGCCTGCATTCATACTTGCCGACATCGGTTAGCTCCTTACGTCAATCTGGCGCGACAGGATCGCCGAAAACTCATCGGAAAATCCTTCGAGCCGTTGGCCGATGCGCGCTGATTCGTTCGCGAACTTATTGTAAAATATAACTGCTGGAATGGCTGCCAGCAATCCAAGGGCCGTGGCAAACAAGGCTTCGGCGATACCCGGCGCGACCACCGACAAGTTTGTATTCTTGGAGACAGCAATGGCCTGAAAACTGGTCATGATGCCCCAGACGGTGCCGAACAGCCCGATAAACGGCGCCGTCGATCCAACGGTCGCGAGAAACAGCAGTCTTCTCTCAAGGCGGTCCATTTCCCGGGCAATGGAAACATCCATGACTTTTTCCACCCGCATCTGAACACCGGCCATGGGACGGGGATTGCCCTCAACGCTGCGCTTCCATTCACGCATGGCGGCGATGAAAAGCGATGCCATGGCATTGGATTGCTGCTCACGAATCATATTGTAGAGTTCATCCAGGGATTGGCCGGACCAGAATTGCTGTTCGAACCGGTCGGTTTCCCGGCGGGTGCGGCGAAAAACAAACAGTTTTTCAAGAATTATGGCCCAGCACCAGACCGACGATATCAGCAGACCGACAATGACTGCCTTGACGACAAAGTGGGCCTGCAGAAACAAACCCATTATCGAAAGATCACCGGGCTGAGAGAGATTTGTGGTAAAAACTTCCAACAATTTTCGCAACTCCATATCGCGAAATCAAAATAAGTTCGAAGGCGCCAAGCAACGCCCTGTCACTCTATCAGACTTCCTATCCAGCCATTGGAAAGTACGTGCTTATCCAAGACCAATCCCACCAATCTCGAATACAGAGACATTTTCCTGCCAATGTGACCAAACTAGGGCCTGAAAACCGGCGGATTTAAAGGGTTTGTCGGCTCCCGCTAGATGCCTCTGGAATCGATCTGGTCCACCTGCCTCTTTGACCATGTTCGCGAATGGAGAGCAACGGTTTTTCAGCCCTCCGATAAGTTTGTCAGTGTTTCACGAAGATGCTTGCCAATTCTCAGGGGTTTGCCATCTTTTGAAATGAGAACAATCCGGACTTTGGCGGTCATGAGCAGCTTTTCCTCACGCCATACGGACTGATCCAGCACAAGTGTCGCCGCACCGACCTCTCCGACCTGAGTTTTGACGATAAGAACTTCATCAATATGAGCCGGGGCAAGAAAATCGATGTCCATGTTGCGAACGACAAAAACAGCTGGTCCGGCATCATGGTCGCCGCGTTCCAGTTCCGCGTGACTGACACCGAGTTTGCGAACAAAATCCGATCTTCCTCTTTCGCAAAATTTTAGAAAATTGGCATGATATACTAGTCCGGTGAAATCGGTGTCCTCGAAATAGACACGGATAGGAAGATGGTGCTCTCCCTTGTCCAAACGGCCTGCCAGATCAGGCCAATCTGATCCGGGTTCAGACATAATCCATATTCATTTCATAAGATTTCTTCATCGGTGCATCTCATTGCTATGAGTTGTCGGACCGGTCCGCCGCATCCTTATTAAACAGACCGATCTGGGGGTCCTGACTGGATTTGGGTTTTTCCATGCGCAAATGGCGATAGGCCAGGGCAGTGAGTACGCGCCCCCGGGGTGTTCGACCAATGAACCCCTGCTGCAACAAATAGGGTTCGACGATTTCCTCGATGGCATCCCGGGGTTCGCTCAGGGCCGCCGCGATGGTCTCAATACCCACGGGACCACCCTCATAATTCACCGCGATGCAGTTAAGATAACGATGATCAAGGGCGTCCAGACCTTT
>JANQOC010000263.1 GCA_028279265.1 Hyphomicrobiales bacterium | reverse complement strand
GTCTGAGGATGGTCGTCGGGTGCGGGCTGTCCAAGGCCGGCTCAATCGCCCGCTCTTTGGAATTTGATTTCGCGGCATCGGATTGCGCGGTTTTTTCCTTGTTTTTTGCAGATTTCCCCTTGTTGGTACCCAGATCCGCCGTGGCCCGAAGGGCGTCATGTTCGGCGAACTTGCGATGCAGGGCATCGCGCAGCATCGACGTTACGGTGATATTTCGATAGTTTGAATCAACGCCTTCTACGATTGTCCAGGAGGCCTTGCCCCGGTTCGTGCGGGCGATGACCTGTTCGGCCGCTTCAATGAAGTTTTCGTAAATCTTCCAGTTTTCCCAATCGCGCTCGTTGACCCGGGCAGAGGTGAGCGGATCGTCTTCCAGTGATTTAAGCCTCACCTCCTGGGCATCCTTGCTCAGATGCATCCAGAACTTCATGATCAGTGCGCCGTCTTCCACGAGTGCATTTTCGAAAGCGGCAATCCGCTCAATATGTTTGATAAAAGTCGCCTCGTCGATGTTCCGATGCACGCGGTCGAGGACCGGCTGTGAATACCAGGCGCTCAGGAACATGCCGATACGACCCCGCGGCGGCAGATCCCGCCAGTAGCGCCAGAACTCCGGTCGCTCGCTTTCGCTTGCTGTCAGCTCGTCATAGGCACAGGTCGACAGCCAGCGTGCATCCATCCATTGATTGAGCAGCGCCACGGCTTCGCTTTTGCCGGCCCCGTCGACACCGGCAAAGACAAGGATCACCTGGAAGGATTTATTCTTGCGAAGCCGCTCCTGAAGTTCCAGCAACTGCTCTCGCACTTTTGTTGAAATTTTCCGAAATTCCTTAGGAGCGATTACTTGCCCCAATTCTGCTGTCTCAAACATCCCAACCTGTCAATTTCTCAAATAAAATATCCGATCGTCCTTTTCCTCTATGCGCTGGCCGAAATAGAGGGCACACAAAGGCTATCAGCAAACAGATAATTGGTGAAGCCATGGAGCGAATAAACGCTGGTTGGGTTAACGTCGATTGACAATGGTGTTGAGGCCATTAGCCCGCTCCTGACCGCGTAGAGAAAGGGTTTGACCGGTTGCAGAACCAAATCACACTGAAGGAATTACTCTTTCGGGCAAATTGTCACATGGCCAATCCACGGTGTTGCCGGGAAGCGGTTCGCTTGCCATGCCGGTCACAATGAATGAGCTAGTGTTCTGCAGTCGGGCGAAGTGATCTCTCCCTATTTGGGAGGTATCTGTCGTTCGTTTTGATCGTCTAGGTTTTGTTGACGACGGTTCCGCCAGAACAGTTTCTGCTGGCGTGCCCGCTTGGCCAGCTTCTCATGCAATTCAGCATTCACTGATTTTTTCCGCCAATTACTCTTCAGTGATTGCAGATCAGACTCTTTGGTCACAATACGCCTCCCAGTTCGATCCGTCATAAGCAGGTATACGCCCAATTCGTCAAAATGATGTTGTCAGCGGAGGGGTACAGCCGGGGACGCCGCAACACATTGAACGAACGAGCTTTTTTTCTGGGGAAAACGGGTGGGATAGGGGGCGTCCATCGGTGGAGTTCATCGGGAATCCTTGAGTCCGAGACGACCGGGCGCGGAGCAAATGCGCACAGGCAGAGTATAACCGATTGATAGAATGGTGATTGCTTTTTAAGTTAGATGCAGTCTTCACCCGCATGGGAGATTCTAATTATGCATTTGGCTGTTCTGACCGGTGGCGGTGACGTACCGGGATTGAATCCCGCGATCCAGTCTATTGTTCACGAAGCAAGTCTGCGCGGATGGCGCGTTACCGGATTCCGGCGCGGCTGGGCCGGGCCTTTGAATTTCAATCCCGACGATATTCCGGGATCAGATACCTGCACCATGAACCTGACCGCGGAGACGGTCTGGGGAATCGACAGGACCGGTGGCACAATATTGAAGACCTCCCGGACAAAGCCTTCACGAACCAAAAAACGTGATCTCCCGGAATTCCTGAAAGCGAAATTCTCCGATGTCGAGGATGATGCGCCTGTCGACGCCACCGACCATGTTCTCAAAGTATTCGACGCCATGAACATTGATGTGCTGATTGCCATTGGCGGCGACGACACCTTATCTTATGCCGCCCATCTTCACGAGCAGGGCCTGCCGACTATTTGCCTGCCGAAGACCATGGACAATGATGTCTTCGGTACCGACTATTGCATCGGTTTCTCCACATGTGTGACACGGTCGGTGGAGCTCATCAACCGGTTGCGTACGCCGGTTGGAAGCCATGAGCGATTTCTCGTTGTTGAACTGTTTGGCCGCAATTGCGGCTATTCCTCGCTTTATGCGGGCTATCTTGCCGGTGTTGACCGCACGCTTATTGCCGAGGTTCCCTTTGACATGGAAAAGGTTGCGGACTTGCTGGCGGGGGACAGGCAGAGAAACAGTTCAAACTATGCGATCGTCGTTGTCTCGGAAGGAGCGGCCATGACAGGAGAGGGGGTTCTGGAGTCCGGTGAGGCAGATGCTTACGGACACCGTAAACTCGGCGGCATCGGCCAGGTCGTGGGGGCCGAACTGAAACGGCTCACAGGGACCAACGTCATGATTCAAAGCCTCGCCTACCTGTTGCGTGCCGGTGCACCCGATGCCGTCGATCTCATGGTTCCTAAGAATTTTGGATCCATGGCCATCCGTCTCATCGAAGCCGACCGAACCGGACTGATGGTGGCGATCAAGGATGGCAAGTATACGACGGAACCGGCGAATATCCATATCACCGGCGAACGCCGGGTTGATGTCCCGACCATGTACGATACGGAAAACTATCGTCCCGATATCCGCCAGCTCGAAGGTATGCCGATGTTGTTGCGATAGGGGTGGCAAAGGAAAATCCGCTAGCATTTGTTGACCCGCGATTTCTGGGATAGAAAATTGGGTCTGATATGGTTTTCGGCCGGTGTTCCCGATAGTATCGACGCCCTTGCCGGCAATCAAACAGATGGGAGGTCATCAATCATGCCAATAACGGAACCGGAAAATCCAGCTCTGAGGGAACTCAGCGGAATGCACCTCTGGCACGATGATCTCTCCAGCTGTTCGCAGCGGGTTCGTGCGGTCCTGGCAGAGAAAAGTCTGGATTGGGAAAGTCACCTCTTGATCATACCCAAGGGCGAGAACCTTACACCTGAATTTCTGGCGATAAATCCAAAGGGCCTGGTTCCGGTCTTTGTCCATGACGGTCGGCTGATAACGGAATCCATGGATATCATCGATTATCTGGACAAATCTTATCCCGAGCCTCCCATGCGCCCCGGTGGATCCGAGGAAGTTCTGCAAATGAAACACTGGATGGAAGTTACCGACAAAGCCCAGTACGATTTGAAAGTGCTCTCCCACGAGTTCATCTTCCGGGCCGTCAGGGACATCAGTGCGGAACAGGGAGAGATTTTCGAGAACGACGTCAAGAATGATGTCCTGGTGGACTTCATCCGCGTTTACAAGCAGGGCGACAAACTCCCCGAGGACATGATTACTGACAGTGTCAACAATACGGATCGCTGGTTCCGGGAGCTGGATTCTGCGCTGGCGGGCCGTGACTGGGTCGTCGGTGAGGGTATGACTCTCGCCGACATCGCCTGCATGCCTAACGTTCACCGTTACGAACTGATGGACTGGCCTCTCAACAACTATCCGAACGTCGTTAAATGGCACAATCAGATCAAGTCAACGAAGGCTTACAAGACGGGAATCCTGGAATGGGAACCGCCGCACGTGCGTGAACGGCTTTCCTCATATGTGCAGAACCGGAGTAGCGAGGGTTATCACGTGGCCCGCTTCGGCGTCCTCGCCGCCTGACCCGGATCCGACAGAGGGTTTTGCTCAGAGCTTGGCCGGTGCAAAACAGATTTTAATATTAGAACAATCTCAATAGATTTGTTGGCAATCGATTGATCCCTGTGTGGTGCCGTAAAACACCCTTCCTCATCGTCGTCACATCTCCCGGTGTTTTCGTTTCCGTCCTTAAGTGTCTCAGCCAATTGACCCGATTGTCGTCGAGCATCCCGGTTGTTGTCATGGTTCAAAACCTGTAATAATGGGCGTTTCCAAATCTACGCTTGGAATGGTTTAATGATTTGTTTTGCTTATCTCCTTGGATCGGGACGTCGATAATGAGAATCAGGCAGTTTGAGGCATTAAGACTTGTCGTCATCCATGGGACAACCAAAGAGGCTTCAATTTATCTCGGTATGGGGCAGTCGGCCGTCAGCCGGTTGGTGTCTGATCTTGAGAGAGAAGTTGGATTTAGCATCTTCGATCGCAAGCAGGGACGGCTTGTCCTAACCCCGGAAGGGCGTCTTTTCTATGCTGAGGTCGCAAAGGTTCTCGTGCGGTTCGATAGGATCAAACAGCGCAGTGACAGCAGCAATTCTAACATAACGCCGGAGTTGAAGATCATCAGCATGCCGGCTTTGGCGTTCGGATTTCTGCCGCCGATTATCGAGCATCTGGTTCAGGCTAACGAAGATCTCCTATTGTCTGTGCAAACGGGTAACAGAACCTCCATTGAGGATCAGCTCATCAACGCCAATCGGGATGTCGCAATCGTCACCTTGCCCATTGAAAATGAGACACTTGAAATCGAAACCCAGTTCAGCATGGATTGTGTCTGTATATTGCCCAAATCACATCGTCTGGCGGCCAAACCCCTGATCGAGGTCGAGGATCTTGCTGACGAGCCCTTTATTTCAAAAGCGCCGGAATCCATATTCCGTTACAGAATCGATGAGCTTTTCAGTCGTCACGGTATACAACGCTCTTTGAGACTGGAATCGCAATCAACGGTCAACGTTTGTCATATGGTTGCAAGTGGCTTGGGCGTTTCCATTGTTCACGGTTTCCTGGCGTCCTATTTCAGTGACAGTCTTTTGATAAAACCTTTCAGACCCGCGATTTCTGTGGGATATGGCATTGTAACGAATTCCGCCATTACCAACAGGCAGCCGGTTACGGATTTCATTGCCAGTGCAGTTTCCCTGTTCGCCAGTTTGGACAATTCATCGGGCCTGGACAACCGACCGGCTCTGTTGGCGCAGTGATCGTCGCGGCTGTAATTGCCGGCAGAAGTTTTCGACCCTCTTCATTTCGGCTTCCACGGTCGGCAATGCCATTCGGACTGAGATGCGGGAACACAAAAATGAACTTCAAGAATTGAATTTTTGAATATCGTTTGCAGCCTTTCTGAAAATTATTCTTTGATTCTTGCAGCCCCAGTGCGTAGATTTTGGTCAAATAGATGCTGTGTCTGGACGCACTGGTTTTCTGACACAATCCACGTCAAGCTTTGGTTGAGCGCAAGCGCTCCGGATGTATCCCGGATCAGTCTGACGATTATTAAATCGCTCCATGCGGATATCATCCAAGCTATACGGGGATCGGCATTCCGAACTGCAACAAGCCTTTTTAGGAATGAACAGGAGAGACTTATGGATGGTTTTGCACGTGGTAATTTCCACGTTGGTTACGAGGCGCGCGTCGATCTTGCGGAGCTGA
>JANQOC010000242.1 GCA_028279265.1 Hyphomicrobiales bacterium | reverse complement strand
AGGCCGGATCAGAAATTGGGAAAAAGAAATTGACCGAGAGCCTTCAACCGACGAGTCAAGAGACGGCTTCAGGGCGAAAATCGACCTGGTTCTGGTTTGTACCGCTGGCGATTTTCCTGGCCGTTTCCGGAGCGTTTTTTTATGCCCTGAGATCGGGCGATCCCTCGACACTCCCCTCCGTACTGATCGGCAAAGCGATCCCGGAGTTTGAGCTTCCCGCTGTTGCCAACCTCAAGCTGGACGGACAGGTGATTCCCGGTTTCGGTTCCAAGGAGCTGGGGCAGAACGAGGCCACGATTGTCAATGTCTGGGCGTCCTGGTGCGGGCCCTGTACCACGGAACATCCTTATTTAATGGCACTGAAAGATAAATCCGGTGTACCGATTTACGGGATCAATCATAAGGATCAACCGGCGAATGCTAGGCGATTTCTACGCCGGCTGGGAAATCCCTATGCCGCCGTCGGTGCCGATACCAAGGGTCGTGTCTCCATCGACTGGGGAGTTTACGGTGTACCGGAAACATTCATCGTCGACGGAAAGGGAAAAATTGTTCTCAAACATGTTGGGCCGATCAACCAGGCAATTGTCGACAACAAGCTGCTTCCGGCGCTCAATGCTGCACGCACACCCTGATTTGGTCCGGAATCAGCGAAAGTTAGGAATTTGGTAACCATTTGTGGAAGAGGCTTGGATCAACAGGATTCGGGCACTCAATTCAGGCCCTCGTTTCTGACACGCAGGTCGAAAACAGAAAATGGCGCCAATCGATCCCTCTAAATCATTTTACCCAGTCCAGGGAAAGCCGGTCGCACGACCGCAACAGGGACAGGAAGGTCAAAAAGGAACAGAAGCCGCTCGCGACAAAGGCTTTGAGCGGCTTGATTTTCGCCCGGCCTCCAGGTCCCGGACCGAGCCGACGGAAACGGCAAATCCCTCACGCAACAACCAGAAGGTTGCCGCCGGGACAGCCGAGTCCAAGGGATTTTCGCTGCAGACCCTGTCGACAATTGCCGGGATGTTTAGCGAAGCCTTGCAACCGCCGGAGACCATCCGTCCCGGCGCGCCGCTGAACGAACAACCGGATTCCGCCGATAAGACCGAGACCGGACAGGCAAATACGCAAAATACCGTGGAGGTCTCCGACACGCCGTCCCGGCCACTGCGGCCGGGAAGCGCGATCGACTTCAAAGCCTGAGGCGGACAGCCGCGAACGATCCGACCCTTATTCGAACATTTTTCAATGAAGGTCAGGTTTCAATGACGGTCAGGAATTCGACCGCACGGGACCTTCGATGATACGCTCCAGGAGATCGATGAACTGCTGCTGTGTTTCTCCCGGCAGATTGGCCAGCAGCCGGTCATTGGCCCGGTCAGCGGCAGGCGATGCGAGGTTCAGGGCCTGCCAGCCCATTTCCGTCATTCGGATCGTGTAAACCCGGGCATCGTTCTTGTTCCTGTGACGCTCGATCAGGCTTTTTTTCAACATACGGCGCACAATGTCCGCAAGTGTTGAACGATCGATGCCGGTTTTTTGGACAAGCCCTGTCTGCGAGATACCTTCGTTTTGCGCCGTTGTCAGCAGCACCGCATATTGTCGCGGCGTCAGATCCTGAACTTTCATTTCATCGGCAAAAGTGTCGCTCGCACACTGGCTTGCACGGTGCAGAAGATGAATTATCGATGTGTTCACGGATTCGGATTTCTCGGAATCCGTGTTTTTTCCCATGGTGTCTGTATTGGCGACGCGAGGGTCCAGAAAAACTTGAGGTTGTTCCGACATTACGTCGATCTTTCCTTTTTCAAATTCGCATTACTGACACTTGATATCTAGTGTAATTACAATCGATTGCGATCCGTCCATCCAGTCACGATTGGTTGATTAAAGAGTGATTGAATTGCGCCAAATTTACGCATTGAAACCGAATAGGACCGGCCCCAAAGGCTGTATTAAACCGTCGAGTCCGATTCCGGCTGCGCGGGCTCTTCGATCTGGTGGCGCTGAAGTATGGGGAACTGGGCGGCGGCAAAAACAAAGGTCAGCGGCATTATTCCAAATACCTTGAAACTCACCCAGAAATCCGTCGAAAAATTACGCCAGACGATTTCGTTGAGAAGGGCCAGAAAGATAAAGAATCCGCCCCAGCGGATCGTCAGCTTGCGCCACCCCTCACTGTCGAGCTGGAAGGCCTCGGCAAAGACCATTTTCAGCCATAGCCGGTCCATCGACAGGCCGCCGAGCAGAATGGCGGCAAACAGCAGGTTAACAATGGTCGGCTTGAGCTTGATAAACGTGTCGTTGGCAAGAAACAGCGTAAGTCCGCCGAATATCATCACAAATACAGCCGTAATCAGCGGCATCGCCGCCACTTTTCTAAACAGGAGCCAGGTCCCCGACAGAGCCACGATGGTGGCTGCCATAAAGAAGCCGGTGGCCATGAAAATGTCCTGAGTATAGGCATTGACCCCGAAAAATACGATCAGCGGTCCAATTTCGAATATGACCTTAAGAAACTGCATCAAAATCGCCTCTTCCTCATATCTGCATTTCCTGCGTCGCCAGTACGCCGGATTTATGTGCCCGTTCCGGGTTCAGGCCATCAACTTAGCGTGATGGCTTCGGCAAATTCACCCGCATCGAAGGATTTGAGATCGTCTATACCTTCACCGACGCCGATGGCATGCACTGGTATCTTGTGTTTGGCAGAGATGGCGACAAGTATGCCGCCCCGCGCCGTGCCGTCGAGTTTGGTCATCACAAGGCCGGTTACGCCGGCGATTTGTGAAAAAATTTCCACCTGGTTGAGGGCGTTCTGTCCGGTTGTCGCATCAAGAACGAGCAGGACCGCATGGGGCGCGCTTTCATCCCGTTTTTTGATGACCCGGATGAGTTTTTCGAGCTCCGCCATGAGATCGGCCTTGTTCTGCAGCCGTCCGGCAGTGTCGATCAGGACCAGATCCGCCGCGTTGGCCTGGGCCTGCTCCAGGCCTTCAAAGACGAGTCCGGAAGAATCGGCTCCGGGTTCAGCGGCGATGACGGTGGACTTTGTCCGCTGACCCCAGACCTGAAGCTGCTCGATGGCCGCGGCACGAAAAGTATCGCCGGCAATCATGTACACCTTCTTGCCCGTATGGACCTGCTGCTGGGCGAGCTTGCCGATGGTCGTCGTCTTGCCCGAGCCGTTGACACCGACAACGAGAATGATGTGCGGCGAATGCCTGCCGCTTATTTCCAGGGGAACGGCGACGGGATCCAGAACTTTCTTGATCTCCGCCGCCAGAGCGGCTTTGATTTCGCTGACCTCAACTTCCTTGTTATAGCGGCTGGCAGCCAGACTTTCGGTGATCTGGACGGCAGTATCAACGCCGAGGTCGGCCTGGATGAGCAGGTCTTCCAGGGACTGAAGGGTTTCGTCATCAAGTTTCTTGTGAGTGAAGATACTCGTCAGACCCTCGGTCAGTTTCGAGGAAGACTTCGACAGGCCAGACTTCAGTCTCTGAAACCAGCTCTTCTTTTCTTCGGGTTGGGAGGCTTCTTGCTCGGCGGTATCTTC
>JANQOC010000222.1 GCA_028279265.1 Hyphomicrobiales bacterium | reverse complement strand
GATGGAACAATCTGCGAAGCGCCCTAGCCGACCGAAACTAGTCAGATCGAAAAACGTCGACCATGGGCTTTATGGATTCAAAATGGGTTAGATCAAGATAGAGGGGCGTAACGGATATACGTCCGGAATAAACCGCCCAGAGATCGGTTCCTTCGGCGGGCTTTGACAATGACCGATTGAAGCCGATCCAGTAATAGGGATTGCCACGGGTGTCCATGCGATCCTCGATGCGCAGGAGTCCCGTATCCCGTTTTCCCTGTCGCGTGATAATGGTCTCAATCACATTTTCCGGTTCCACATCCGGGAAGTTAATGTTGAGAACAACATCCGTCGGCCACCCGGCTTTCAGCAGTTTCTTAACCACATCTGCGCCATGGGTCATCGGCGTTTCCCAGCGAATAGACGGGCGGGTTTTCATATTGATCGCCAGGCTCAGGGCTATGGACGGAATACCGAGCAGCATACCTTCCATGGCGCCGGCGATGGTTCCGGAATAGGTGACATCATCCGCCATGTTCTGCCCGCGATTGACCCCTGACAAGACAAGGTCCGGCGGACCGTCCTGCAGAATGTGGCGCAGCCCCATGATGACGCAATCCGTCGGCGTGCCTTTAATGGCAAATGTCCGTTCCCCGAGCTGGCGCAAGCGTAACGGTTCGTTGAGCGTCAGCGAATGAGAAGCACCGCTCTGGTCGGTTTCCGGGGCCACCACCCAGATATCGTCTGTTATCTCTGAAGCGATTTTTGTCAGGACATCCAGTCCCGGCGCTTCGACACCATCATCATTGGTCAGCAAAATGCGCATAGTCAGGTCCCGTCAGGAGGGTTCTATGGCGGTTTGTCCGCCAAGGTAAGGTTGCAGCGCGGCAGGAATATCGACACCCCCGTCTTCGCGCTGATAATTTTCAAGAACGGCGACCAGAGTTCGCCCGACTGCCAGCCCGCTCCCATTCAGGCTGTGCAGGAATTCCAGGTCCTTCGAACCTTCCGGCCGAAACCGCGCATTCATGCGCCGGGCCTGGAAATCCCCGCAAACCGAGCAACTGGAGATTTCGCGATACTTGTCCTGCCCCGGTAACCAGACTTCCAGATCATAGGTCTTGCGCGCTCCAAAACCCATATCGCCGGTACAAAGCACGACGACCTGAAAAGCGAGCTCAAGTCGTTTGAGCACCTCTTCCGCGCAGGATGTCATACGCTCATGTTCCTCGATGGCCCGATCCGGATGCACGAGGCTTACCATTTCCACCTTGGAAAACTGGTGCTGGCGGATCATGCCGCGTGTGTCTTTTCCGGCCGCTCCGGCTTCCAATCGAAAACATGGTGTATAGGCCGTATATCGCAAAGGCAGGTCCGCTTCCTCGGTTATCGACTCCCGCACCAGATTTGTCAGCGGCACTTCTGCTGTAGGAATGAGCCACAGCCCATCTTCGGTCCGAAACTGGTCATCCGCAAACTTTGGTAACTGTGCCGTCCCATACATAACTTCATCGCGCACCAGAAATGGCGGAATGACCTCCTCGTAGCCAAATTCCTTCGTATGGATATCCAGCATGAAGGCAGCTAGCGCCCGCTCGAGCCGTGCAAAATCACCTTTGAGAACAACAAACCGCGCGCCGGACAATTTGGCGGCGGTTTCGAAATCCATTAATCCAAGATTGTCACCAATTTCAAAATGCTGCTTTGGAGTAAATGCGAACTCTGGTTTTGTCCCCCACTCGCGGATCAGAATATTGGCGGTTTCGTCTTCGCCTTCCGGAACATCGTCAAGGGGTATATTGGGGATTTCAGCGAGCTGACTATGCAGGCGC
>JANQOC010000021.1 GCA_028279265.1 Hyphomicrobiales bacterium | reverse complement strand
CCGCTGCATCTTGGGCCCATCAATGAAATCGCAGGGATTGTGTTCCACCACATTTTCCGACAGCAGGTACTGATAGTATTGCTTTATCGCCGACAGCCTCCTTGCGCGCGAGGAAGCGGAGAGACCGGCGTCGTTTAAATGCGCCAGATAAGCCCTTATGTCTGCCGCTTGCGGCTCTGCCTTTCCGCCTGTACGGCTTTCAAGGAAAGAGAAAAGATCCAAAAGATCTCTTCGGTAAGCCTCGACCGTATTCTGGGCAGCCCCTCGTTCCGCCTGAATCATGTTGAGAAAGTTTATAAGTTGCTGTCGGTTGTCGATAGTCATGAAGAATTCCGTGCTCTCGGCTCGGTTCAACGCAAAACTACTGCAATGACAGGCTATGCCATCAGATCTTAACAAATCTTAACGAATTCCGATTTTTTGCCAATCCTGAACAAGCGCGGCAACAGCGAGCTGACGTGCCTGTCTTTCGAGTCCAACGGCTTTCAGGGCGCGGATGGTATCGGACAGAACCAGGATATGCGCCCGGGAGATATCATCGGGACCTATGGCGCTGATGGTCATCAATATGGTTCGCTCAGTTTGATTCTGTTTGGCCGCGGCTGTGAGTCGGCTGAGATGACCTGTTTCAGGCAGGAACCCCCGGGACGGCTGCGGCTTCTCATTGGCTAGGTTCCATAAGGGGATCGGGACATGATACTCCAGCGCATCAAGGACTGTGATGAGTTTGTGCAGGAGATCAGGGTTCATCTGACCGCCAAGAGCGATATCTTCTGCGACCCGTATACCGGATCCCGAAGCCACGACATTGTTGGCCTGAGCGATATCCAACATCACCAGCCAGCGCGACGCCGCGCTTTGAAAAGTGTTTCTCCCGCCGTTGGAGAAACGGATCAACTGGGCCGCTCTCTCATACTTCCCGGCCGTAACCAGAGCCTCGATAAGCGGATCAGAATATCGAAGAATTGCCGGTGATTGAGGCAGTCGTTCAATCTCTTTCGCTGCAATCCGAGCCGCGACCGGAAACAATCCGGGGCTGCGGGAGCTACTGATAAACTGTGCGAGCAGTTGTGCTTTTTGACCGGGTTCATTTGTGTTCTTGATACGATGAAGTAGTCCCGCGCGTACTCGTCCGGAAACATTATTGGATCTGTCAAATTTTACAGAATCCGGTTTTTGGATGCTCGAAACTCCAACTCTCAAATAAGCTTCTTCCAATTCACGGGGTGTCATGGCATGCCTCTTGGCTGCTGCTTCGGCAGCACCAAGACGAATGATTGCGGAAATGTCCGGATCATTGACGACGGCGACGATAAATCCCGTATCGGCTAATTCGAACAATGCCGGGTGTGGTGGCCAGTTGGTTAAACGCAGGAAAGCATAATCAATCAGCCTGAATTGTTTGGGCACACCGAGACGCTTTTTAGTCCCGCTTGCAAGTCGATCCAGAATAGTTTGCGGAATGCCAATCTGACTTCCTTGATCACGCGCCAGATCCAGCGAAAGTTGTGCACTTCGGTAGTCCCGGTTTCGAGCCGCGCAATACGCATTCAGCAACAGGGTCTGGCTCAAAGCCTTTCTCGGAAGGGCATTGGGTTGAACTGGAATATTATAGGCCGTTTCACAGGATTTCTCATGTTGGCCCGCGGCGAGCAAGGCCCAGGCAAAATAGGTCCGGAAAAGCAATGACCGCATCAGCGTATCGTTCGAATTGGCCATACTCAGGAGTTTTCTGAATTGTCCGGTTCGAAGCAACAATTCCAGCCGTTCGAGATTTGTTTCATCGGCCTGCGACGATTGGAGAGAATCCTGGATGGCTCCCGAAATGACACCGGTCAGAAGATCGCTAAGAATTTTGGATTTGACCGGAAGAGTGAGCTTCCGCTGAAGACTCTCGAATTCGGAAGCCGATAGTCCGCTCCTTCCCAGCCCCTGGAAACTGGGGATTGCCCCGTTCGAACCGTTCTCCAGGTTTTCCTGAAGCGGCGGTAGTGATTTTCGGATAACCGGTTCTGAAAAAGGTTGCGTATCAAGACCCCTGACGGAGTTCTGGCCGAAACGGTCCGACGATCGCGGATAATCGTTATTGTATTGGGCTTGGACCGGATGCGGGTACGAAGTCCCCAGCGCCAGTACCAGGATCACAAAAATTATCGACTTAAAATGTGCCATCTCAACGGATTTGCTAATCGCTAGGTCGACGGCGAATCAGCCTAAATTTTAGGTTTCACATTACGGATTGGCTTCGTGATCTCTCGGGGTTCCGGCTCAAAATATTCAGCCAATACATATAAGCTGCCCATGACCAGACCGACAATGACCCCGCAAACAGCAAGAAATCTGAATAAGCTCGGCATGGATTACCTGACCATGTTCCTCTGACTGGCAATGTCTTTGGTGATTCTGACTGTATTATGACCTGACTTCACCAATCTTATAAACGCATTTTTACAGATCGACCCGCGAATGTTATTTAATAGCCAAACCTTTGTATTTAAGATAGAAATTTATTCAAGTCGATGAATATTCCCGCAAGACAGTGTTAGCCGATTATGCCTTTTGTTTTCAAGAAGCAGAGAAAAAATCAGAAGGTATGCTCGAAAGCCGAAGCCAGAGCGATTCGAGAAGCCCTGGGCGATCGATCCATTGTCTTGGTCGGGCTGATGGGAGCCGGGAAAACGGCTATCGGACGACGACTGGCGCAACAGTTAAGCATACCTTTTACCGATGCAGATGACGAAATTGAGCAAGCTGCCGGTAAATCAATCAGCGATATCTTTGCCGAGGACGGCGAAGACGTTTTCAGAAACGGAGAGAAACGTGTCATTGCGAGATTGCTGGACGATGGCTCCAGCATCATGGCGACTGGCGGTGGCGCTTACATGGATGAGGATACGCGTCAGAAAATCGGCGAGACCGGTGTTTCCGTCTGGTTGAAAGCAAACCTTGATATCTTATTCGAACGCGTCAGTCGGCGTGACAATCGCCCCCTGCTTCAGACTGAAAATCCCAAAGCTGTTCTAAAATCGTTAATGGATGAAAGATATCCCATTTACCAGCAAGCCGATATTGTCGTACAGAGCAGAAATGTACCTCATGAAAAAATCATGCATGAGATTATTTCTGCGCTTAAGAAATATTTGAACATCTGAATTGAATTACGCGAAGAATTACAGGAATGCCGAAAATGCCGGAATCTGGCGATAGTCATGGGTCTGCTGCAACCAAAGATCGCAGAACGGTTAACGTGGATCTGGACAATCGACAGTATGAGATCCTTATAGGAAATGATTTGATTTCCCATGCCGGTGAGCTGATTGCCAGGTTGTCGCCGTCTGCCCGTCTGGTGATTGTCACCGACTCGAACATCGAACCTCTGCACCTTCCGAGACTAAAAGATTCAATATCAGAAACCCATCAGCTCCTGGGCACGGTCGTGATGCCGTCTGGTGAATCGAGCAAAAGCTATGAGCAGTTCAAGTCTGTTGTTGAGCGTGTTCTTGAGCTGGGGACGGAACGCGGAGACATATTGCTGGCGCTTGGCGGCGGTGTTGTTGGCGACCTCGCCGGCTTTGCGGCAAGCGTGGTTCGAAGAGGTATAAGATTTGTTCAAATTCCGACGACCCTTTTATCCCAGGTCGATTCTTCCGTCGGAGGCAAGACGGGAATCAATTCATCGTTCGGCAAAAACCTTGTCGGCGCTTTTCATCAGCCAAGTCTGGTCCTCGCCGATACCGATGCCCTGAATACCTTGCCGAACAGAGAACTTCGCGCGGGATATGTTGAAATGGCCAAAGCCGGCCTGATAATGGATGCCGATTATTTTCATTGGCTCGAAGACAACTGGCAGCAAGTGTTCCGGGACCAGGGGAATGCCCGTGCCCGTGCGATAGAGATTGCGTGCCAGGCAAAGGCGAATATTGTTGCCGCCGACGAGAGGGAAGAAGGACAACGGGCACTTTTAAATCTCGGACATACATTCGGTCATGCCCTCGAAGGGTGGGCTGGATTTTCCGATCGCCTGCTGCACGGAGAAGCGATTTCCATCGGTATCGTTCTGGCTTTTCGCTTGTCGACAAAGCTGGGACTTTGCCCGCAAAGTGCGACAGACCAGGTGACAAAGCATTTCAATTCAATCGGACTACCCACGGAAATAAAGCAAATTCCCGGTGAAACACTTCCCAAAACAAGTGAATTATTAATCCTGATGTCGCAGGATAAGAAAGTTGTGGGTGGTGTGATGACGTTTATTCTCGTCAAGGATATCGGGCAAGCATTCATCACACGCGATGTCGCAAGAGAAACCGTAGCCGAATTTCTTGACGAGCAATTGTCGGCATAACTCCTTGCGCGATGACTTCGAACAGCATTGCAATGCCAGGAAAACTTTCTAATTTCACTAATGACAACATACGAAAGCAAATGAGGAAGCCGGTCTCATGACTGTCGAGATATTATTGGTAATCATTTCAATTGGAGTCCTGCTTCTTTTATCGGGATTGTTTTCCGGATCTGAGACGGCTTTGACCGCAACCTCGAAAGCCAGCATGCATACTCTGGAAAAAGACGGAAACATGCGAGCCCGGCTTGTAAACCAACTGACCGAAGACCGGGAAAAACTCATTAGTACCATCCTGATCGGGAATAACCTCGTGAACATTTTTGCCTCGGCTCTGGCCACCAGCATGTTTCTGGCGGCCTTCGGCCAGTCCGGCGTTTTTATTGCAACACTGGTGATGACTGTTTTGGT
>JANQOC010000198.1 GCA_028279265.1 Hyphomicrobiales bacterium | reverse complement strand
CTGGTCCAGAACTGGAAATTTGATCCGGAGGAAATAAGTCGGCAAGCCGATAAGCTTCTGGATATGGATTGATCGTTTTCTGCAATCCGGCAGTCCCCGCGGACATTTCGTTTCCAAGGGATCATGTCCGGGGGATCATGTGCAAAGGATCATCCGACCCGGGTGTTTCCCCTTGTCAGTCAGAAATATCAGGCACAAATATTTGTAATCGCAGATTAATCTTTGAATACGTGCACGTGTTTGTGTGCATGCGGAAAAAATCCACAATTCTGTGCTGGTGTTGTTTGTTCTGACGAACCGGGTTGCGGTGCCCGTCGTATCAACAGAATGGGGGGCCATGCCAGTGATCAAACCAATCAATCTCGTGATAACGGCAATTTTGGCGATAGTGGTCGCCGGAGGAGAACCGCTTCTTACCCCGGGGGCGGTGCAGGCTCAGGATATGAGACAGGCCTATCCGCAAGAGATACTGCAAAAGGATGCTGGCAGGCTGGAAACCGCAATTCGCAAGATTGCGGATATCGGCATCCGCCCGAGCCTGAAGCCAAATGAGCAACAAGTCTTTGACAGGATCGATTTTCAGTTCCCGTTGCCGAAAAGGAATGACTATTATCTAAACTTTTATGCCTACCTTCATAAGGGGCGTTCCGTTGTCGTGATGCCTGTCCTCTCCCTCAAGATTATGGAGGATCTGGCGACCGCCTATGCCTGGCTGTTCTACAATAATTACAGCCTGAGCACGGTCGATTTATACTTTACCATGCTGCAGCACCGGCCGCGGCGCAAGTTCAGGAACGGGACCTATCCACCATTGCTCGACGCGCTCGGTATTCCCAAGAACGCCCTGGACAATCCCCAGGTAGACAAACTGTCCCTGAGTTTCAGGAACGAGGCGTTTGCCTTTATCCTGCTCCACGAAATGGGACACATTCTTTTCCGGCACAAGGGATATGACGAAATTACCAAAGCGCAAGCGCGGGCCGATGAAACCCAGTCAGACCGCTTTGCCCTGAACGTGCTCGAGAGAACAGGAACACCGCCACTTGGCGCTGTTCTATTTTTTCAGGCGCAATTTTACAGCATGCCTCATAAGGGCGAGTTCAAATCGGAAGATGCCTGGCAGGACTACCTGCACAAGAGATCCACGCATCCGCTGACAGGGGATCGTCTCAAAGACATGGCCAGGTATATTTCGGGACCGCTTGCGGATCGACGCCCGAACGAAAAAGTGATCTGGAAATTTATTGGCCAGGGACTGACGACGATTATTGGCATCCTCAATGATGTGGAATTGCAGAGATGCATGAAACTCGTCGCCCAAAACTCGCCGATCGAAATTTTGTTGCCCAGGAGACAGGACGCGAGCTTGGAAATGAATGAAAACTGCATCGGCCGGCGTTAGTCGCGGCGGGCACGTGATCGAACTATTGGCGCACAGGATTTCAGCCCGCCGCCTTATTGGCGATTTTCACTGCCCGGTTCTAATCCGCGTCTCCATCAATATTTTGTCCGCATCGGAAAGTAGCGGGTAACCCCATGAATGGAACTCAGGTTTTCACGCGTTCGGATTTTGGATCATAAAAGGGTTTCAGGGATGCTGTCGCACTGAAGCGCTCACCGGCAATCTCCAATTGATAGGAGGCGGACAGCAAGTCGTCGACGGATTTGTCTTCGCAGGGGACATAACCCATGCCGATTGCGGCTCCGAGAGAGTGTCCATAGTTGCCGGACGTCAAGTAACCGATCAACTCATTCTCACAGACTATAGGTTCGTTGTGATAGAGCAGGGGATCGGGATCTTCGAGCTTGAATTGCATCAGCCGCTGGGTCAGCCCCTTTTCACGCCGTTCGAGCACGGCATCGCGACCGATAAATTTTTCCTTATCCGTTTTGACGGCAAATCCAAGCCCGGCTTCGAGGACATGATCTTCGTCACTGATATCATGGCCAAAGTGGCGGTAGGCCTTTTCCAAACGGCAGGAATCCATGGCGTGCAAACCGCAAAGCTTGAGGCCAAAGTCTTCACCGGCTTCCACAAGAGTCTCGAAAATATGGGCGGCCTGGTCCGTTGATATATAAATCTCGTAGCCCAGCTCTCCCACATAGGTCACTCTGTGGGCGCGTGCAATGCCGTAACCGATCTCCACCTGTTTCATTTTGCCGAAGGGATGCTCGTCATTTGACCAGTCATCCGGGGAAACCGACTGGAGAAATTCGCGCGATCTCGGTCCCATTACGCAGAGCACGCTTTCCGCCGCGGTGACATCGGTGATGACGACAAATAAGTCATCGGAAAGATGGCGGCGCAACCAGGCGAGGTCCCTCTGAACACTGGCCGCGGGTACGACAAGCAGAAAAGCGGTCTCCGACAGGCGCGCTACCGTGAGATCACATTCAATTCCCCCCCGTGGGTTCAACATCTGGGTATAAACGATGTTGCCGACGGGCACATCGATCTGATTGGCACAGACATAATTCAGATAAGAGACGACATCCCGGCCCTCCACACGGATTTTTCCGAACGATGACATGTCGTAAAGGCCGACATCGTTTCGAATGGCCTCATGTTCACGAGCCACATTGCCGAACCAGCTTTGCCGGCCCCAGCTGTAATCATAGGCGGCTTTCTGGTCCTTGTCGGCAAACCAGTTGGCCCGTTCCCAGCCTGCGAGTTCACCCATAACCCCGCCTTTGGACAGCAAATTGTCATGGATCGGGGAGCGGCGAATGCCGCGTGCGGTTTCAACCTGCCTGTAGGGGAAATGGTCGGCGAACAGGAGTCCCAGCGATTCCGATACACGATCATGCAAATATCGTTTGTTTGTCTGGAAGGGCTGGGCCCGCCGGATGTCAACCTCCCAGAGGTCAAAAGGCGGCTCGCCCTCATTGATCCAGTTGGCCAGGGCATAGCCGGCACCTCCCGATGAGACGATACCAATAGAGTTGTAGCCGGCGGCGACCCAGTACCCGCGCAGTTCCGGCGCCTCTCCCAGATAATACCGGTCATCGGGCGTAAAACTCTCCGGCCCGTTAAAAAACGTGTGAATTCCCGTTTCCCCAAGAACCGGAAAACGATTGATGGCAATTTCGAGCAGCGGCTCCAAATGTTCGAAATCCTCGGGCAGCTCATCGAAACAGAAGTCCTCGGGGATGCCATTCATGCCCCAGGGCTTTGCTTTGGGCTCAAAAGTTCCAAGAAGAATTTTGCCCGCATCTTCCTTGTAGTAAGCGCACTCATCAGGGACCCGTAGAGAGGGAAGCCGGGGCAAACCATCAATGGCTTCACTTACCACATAGAAATGTTCACAGGCATGGAGCGGCAGGGCGATATTCGACCGGGAGGCCAGCTCCCGCGCCCACATTCCGGCACTGTTGACAACGATATCCGTCTGAATCTGGCCTTCACCTGGATCGTCTTTTGAGTCTTTCAGCCATTTCACCCCACTTACGCGACCATCGCTTTCAAGGACTTCCGTGACGGCAAAACCTTCCAGTATTTTTGCACCGTTGTTTCGGGCTCCTTTGGCGAGGGCCATGGCGATATTCGCGGGATCACATTGGCCATCGGTGGGCATGTAAATGCCGCCGGTGACATCGCTGACATTCAAATAGGGATAGAGTTCCAGTATTTCATTCGGTCCGAGTTCCTCGGCTTCGATGTCGAAGGCGCGCGCCAACGAAGCCTGGCGCCTCAGCTCTTCCATGCGTTCCGAAGTGATGGCGACACTAATGGAACCGTTTCTGCGCATGCCCGTCGCAATTCCCGTTTCCTCCTCCAATTTGCCATAGAGTTCCGCTGAATAGCGCGAAAGCCGGGTCAGATTTTTGGAGTTGCGGAGCTGGCCGATCAGACCGGCGGCGTGCCAGGTTGTGCCGCAGGTAAGCTGTTTTCTTTCCAGGAGAACGATGTCGGTCCATCCCAGTTTGCTAAGATGATAGGCGACGGAACATCCAGATACGCCTCCTCCGATTATCACGGCCCGGGCCTGTGTTGGCGGCACAGAGTTCATCGTATGCGGCTCCTCCAAATTATCGAGACGGTGCGGATCTGTTATTCATTGGTTCTGATGCGCAAATTTTCCGGATCCCAGGTTGCATGTTGCGGTTGTACACTTGCCGGATATTTTTTTCCGTAGATCTCGACTTCCAGCTTCGTATCCGCTTCCAAATATTCCGAATTCAACATCGCAAAGGCCAGTGAAGCTTCGACCCGATAGCCCCAGGCCCCGGATGTCACCTCGCCGACGATCTCGTTGTCCTTCCACACGCACGACATGTAAGGGGCGTCGAATTCCGGACTATCCACGATCAGGGTCGCAAATGCTCTTCGCACACCGCGCTGCAATTCCTTCTGCAATGCGGTTGCGCCGGGGAAAGACTGGTCCTTTTCGAAATTGATAAATCTATCCACCCCGACTTCGAGGAGGGAGTAGTCGGTGGACAAGTCGCCTTTCCAGCTGCGATACCCTTTTTCCATACGCAGGCAGTTCAGGGCAAACATTCCAAACGGTTTGGCACCGGCTTCGATCAGCGCGGCATAAATTTTCGGTATCTGTGAATTGGCTGCATGGATTTCCCAACCCAACTCACCTGCGAAACTTGCACGCACGAACATGACTTCTTCGTCGAGGAAATGAGCCCTCTGATGCGAAAGCCAGGATTTTTGAAGATCCGCGTCTGAGAGTTTTCTCAGCAGATTGCGAGATTCGGGCCCGGTGACGATAAGAGCGGAATAGTCGTCGGTCACATCATTGAGCTTGATTTCCGGATTGGAAAGAGCATTTTGCAGTACGTCCAGATCATGCCATTGCGCCGGGGCGGCCGTGATCAGGGTAAACGCGTCCTCGTCGTGGCTGAGGACCGACATTTCCGTAAGTAGCCGACCTCTCTGATCCGGAAAATAACTCAAACCCATGCGGCCGGGGCGCGGTATGTTTCCGGCGACCTGATGGAGCAGGAATTCCCGGGCACCGGGGCCTTCCAGCGAATAACGGGAGAAACCGGGAAGGTCCAGTATGCCGACATTATCCCGCACGGCTTCGCATTCCGCACGGATGCGGGGTTCCCAAGGGCCGAAACGGGACCAGGTCTGTTTGGCCTCATCAGACGTGTCATCGCCTGAAATTGCAAACCAATCAGCGCGTTCCCAGCCATTGATGACGCCCATCTGACCTCCAAGTTCCAAGACTTTTCCGTGAACCGGCGATTGCTTCCGGTCGGCGCCGGCAGGCCATCGAAGGTAGGGAAAATGCATCGCATATTCGTGGCCGTAGACTTCCATGGCCTTGTCTCTGGAATAATCCGCATCGCAGAAATTCGTGAAGCGACGGGGGTCGCAGGACCACATATCCCACTCCGTTGTCCCCTCGATAATCCATTCACTCAGAACCTTTCCGGCGCCACCGGCCTGAGCAATACCAAATGTAAACACGCAGGCCTCGAAAGCATTGGGGACACCGGGCATAGGGCCGATCAGCGGATTGCCGTCAGGGGTGTAGGGAATAGGACCGTTAATAACTTTATAGAGACCCGAGTTTTGCAGAAGCGGCACCCTTGTCATCGCATCTTCGAGATAGAACTCCAGACGTTCGATATCGTCCGGGAAAAGCTCGAAGGAAAAATCTTCCGGGAACGGGTCCGAGGGATCCACCCAATGGGCACGGCAGTTGCGTTCATAAGGACCCAGATTAAACCCGTACCTTTCCTGTCGCAGATAGTAGGACGTGTCCACGTCCCTGAGGATAGGGAGCTTGCTCTCTTTTTCCTGGCTCCAGGATTTAACCTCTTCGATATCATCGAAAAGCAAATATTGATGGCTCATGACGGTCATCGGGACCTGGCGACCAAACCATTGGCCGATCCTGCCGGCATAATATCCGCCGGCATTGACGACAAATTCGCATCTGATCTCATGTTCCGCGGTCGACACAATCCACTCGTCGCGATCGCGTTTCACACCTGTCGCCGGCTGAAATCTGAAAATCCTGGCACCGAACTGGCGCGCACCCCTGGCCAGGGCCTGGGTGATTTGAGCCGGGTCAATGTCTCCGTCAACGGGGTCGTACAGAATACCTTCGAGGTCGTCGTTCACAGCGAAAGGATAGTAGTTATCAAGTTCACCCGGACCGGCAATATCGATATCCAGTCCCTGATAGCGGGCCATACTCGCGACATGCTCGAATTCCTGCATACGCTCCTTCGAGTGAGCAAGGCGAACAGAACCGGAAATGTTATAACCTATGGGATCATCCGCATTATCTTTCAGTTCGCGGTACAGCTCCGTCGAATAGCGCTGCAAATTCATGACTGCCCATGAATTGGAAAATGTCGGAATGTTACCAGCCGCATGCCAGGTTGATCCCGCGGTCAGCTCATTCTTTTCCAGCAGAACGCAGTCTGTCCATCCCGCTTTTGCAAGATGATAAAGGACGGATACACCAACAACGCCGCCTCCAATGATAACAACTCTGGCCGTGTTTGGTAATTCGGTCATCACTTTGCCTCTAATAAATAGGCGGAGAAACTATCCACAAAGCCGTTGCTTGCCGCTCATAAGGGTTGGACCAGGTGAATGCCTCGCCCCGTATGCGAAAGCTGTCACCCGCCGATACCTTGAACGCGCGTCCGGCAATAACAAGATCAAGCCGTCCGGAAATCAAATAGACGACTTCCTGTGTCTGTCTGATTTTCGTTTCCGGTAGGCTGGCGCCAGCTTCATGAATGGAGAGGACAACTTCAAAATTATCTGTCAGATCCGGAGAAATTAGTTCTTCAACGAGACCTTCAAATGGCGAATATGTTCGCCTGTTTTTCTTACGCACGATGTAGCCGCGTTCAATTTCGGGACCCGGAATATTGTCGAACAGCATTGAAACGGGAATGTCGAGGGTCTGGCTGATGGCCTTTAAATCATCCAGTGAAGGCCTGCTGATCCCGCGTTCAATCTGGCTTAGCCAACCAACAGAACGATTTATCTTTTGGGCAAGAGACGTCAGGGACAGACCGCGCAGTTTCCGGAGAGAGCGGATATCTTTACTGACTTGTGAATATGTTTCCTGCACATCCAATCTCGTGACCAAATGAAAAAAATCTTGAAATTTTCACTAATTTTTTCATATACTCGACTTTGACGCAAGTTGTTTTAGGCAAATGCCGGCGTCGAAACGTGAATATCGCGTTTTGGATAAACCAAAATACAGGCGATACCAATTTGTTCCGCGAATGGGTTGGCCTGTGGTACTATCTAATTTTTTTGATGGCATTGCGGGTCCGCAATCTGAAATTTGGACGGAGTGCAATGCGCAAATATCAATGGGAGGAAATATGAAGAAAGCAGTTATCGGCGCACTATCAGCCGCCGTGATGAGTGTGTTTGCAATTGGACAAGCCGCAGCACTCGATGAGATTACAGTGGCCTATTTCCTGGAGTGGCCGACAGCCAACCAGGTCGCTCAATTAGAAAAAGTCTATGACAAGGAACTCGGCGTTAAAGTGAACTGGCGCGCCTTTGGCAACGGCAATGAAATGTCTGCCGCGATGGCTTCCGGTAAAGTGCAAATCGCCTATAGCCAGGGCCTTGTCCCCTTTGTTGTCGCTGTTTCCAGCGGTCTACCATTGAAACTGGTCGGTGTGGCTGTGTCCTATGCGGAAGCGGACAATTGCGTCGTCAGCAAGGCTTCGGGAATCACCAAGGCGAACGCCAAGCAGCTCGAAGGCAAAAAGATCGGGACGCCAATTGGAAACGTGACCCATTATAAACTTCTCAGAATGCTGGACCATCTCGGTGTTGACGCGACGAAAGTCAACATGGTGCAAATGAATGGCGCCGATGCCGCCGTCGCATTTGCCCGCGGCGATATCGTCATGGGATGCGCGTTCGGTGGCCCCATGCTGCGCATGAAAGAGCAAGGCGAATATCTGATGACCGCTGCCGAACAGGAAGCGATTGGAATTCGGGTGTTCGATGTGATTTCGGTCACTGACGAGTTCTTGAAGAAACATCCTGGTCTTATTCAGAAATTCATGGATGTGACGGACAAGGCAAATGCCGCCTATAACAAAGATAAGGCTGCAGCTCTGCCTAAAATCGCGAAAGCCGCCGGTATGGACAAGTCCGGTGCGGAACAATTGCTTAAGATGTTCTCGTTTCCGTCAAAAGCGGATCAGGCCTCGAAACAGTGGATGGGCGGAACAGTCCAGCAATTCACGAAGCAGGTTGCTGATTTCTTTGTCCAGCAAAAGCAAATGGACAAAGCACTAGGAAGCTATGACGGTGTGGTTTCAGCACAGTTCCTCAAGTAAGTTAATCTTGCAAGACGTACTGGACTGAAATTGGGGCGCCTCTCACAGTCGGGCGCCCCATAAACACCGATAGTATTTAAATTTTCATGATTAGGAAGTCCCATGAAGGCTCTCACTGTTGAAGATGTTTCGATGATCTTCACCGTGCCGGGGGGGGAACCGGTACATGCACTCCAAAACATAAATCTCAGACTTGAACCCGGTGAGCTGGTTTCCGTACTTGGCCCATCCGGATGCGGCAAAACAACACTTCTGAATATCGTCGCCGGATTTCTTTCCCCGACATCGGGGCGCATACTTCTGGAAGACCAGGAGCACAAAGAACCGGATGCCGATGTCGGCGTGATTTCCGAAGTTAAAGGACCCGGCGCGGACCGCGGCATGGTATTTCAACAGGGGGCCCTGTTCGAATGGATGTCGGTCGAAAAAAATGTCGCGTTCGGCCCGGATGTGGCGGGGAAGCCCAAAAAACAAACTCAGGAAGTCGTCAAGAACCTGCTGGAAACGGTCGGACTGAAAGACTTTGCCAAAAAGCCCGTTTATCAGCTCTCCGGTGGGATGCAGCAGCGCGTGGCTCTCGCCCGCTGTCTTGCCAATGATCCGGAAGTCATTCTGATGGATGAACCGCTTGGGGCTCTGGACGCCCTCACCCGGGAAAAGATGCAGGGGCTGATGCTGCAACTTTGGAAAAAAACCGCAAAAACGATCATTCTGATAACGCACTCCGTTGAAGAGGCCCTGTTTTTGGGGGAGCGATTGATTGTTATGGCGCCAAGGCCGGGACGAATTGAGAAAGAATACCGACTTCCATTTGCCGATCAGGGGCTGACGCAGAGTCCCAGAGACATTAAGGCATCACCCGAGTTCATCGAGAAAAGGGAGGAAATTCTCTCGATGATTTGGGAAATGGAAGAAGAAATTATGGGGCGGGCCGAAGCATAGTCGCCGGTTCGTACGGATTGTATTTTTTAGATAGGAACGAAATCATGTCAGATCGGAACTCACCGTCAAGTTTAATGATCTGGCTGGGACTCGCTGACAATAGTTTTACCAGACAAAAAACTGTCAAGTTCGGTGATGCCTCAGCCGTAAACTCAGGTCGGGCATACGGCATTATAACCGTGTTACTGCTTCTTGTACTGTGGTGGATTTCAACATCCTTTGGCTGGATAAAGCCCATTTACTGGCCTTCTTTTGGCGCCGTATTTTCACGCCTGAATCAGCTGATGGTGGAAGGCTTCCGCAATGTCGAACTTTGGGAGCACGTGTCGATCAGTGTGTACAGGGTCTTGTCCGGCGTGTTCTATGGCGCCATCGTCGGTGTACCCCTGGGGCTGTCCATGGGACTTTCATCGGTCGCCCGGGGCATGTTTGACCCGATTGTCGAGTTTATTCGTCCCATCCCGCCACTCGCCCTGATCCCGCTGATTATTCTCTGGTTCGGAATTGACGAGTTTGCAAAGATTTTTCTTCTTTTCCTGGCTTCACTCTTCATTATGACCATTGCCGCACGGGCCGGTGTCAACAGTGTCCGAATTTCAAAGGTGCACGCGGCCTACTCTCTGGGGGCGTCAAAGCTCCAGGTTTTGACCCGTGTCATTTTGCCCAACGCCTTACCGGAAATGTTTACCGGGCTCAGAACAGCAATGGGCGTATGCTGGGGCACCGTCGTGGCCGCAGAACTTGTCGCCGCTGACAAGGGCGTTGGCTCAATGATCATGATCGCGAAGAATTTTCTGCAAACCGACACGGTGGTGATTGGTATCATCATTATTGGCCTGATCGGATTTGGGATCGAAATTCTGATGCGCATTATTGAAGCCAAACTGGTCCCCTGGCGCGGAAAGGGATAAGAGCTTCGAAGCTGATAGAGCTTTTCCCCGGATAGAGGCCTTTGCGGATGCCGATTCAGCCCGTGCGTCCGCAGGCCCCGGGGTTATTGGGTCCAAATTCATCGGGTATGATGTTAGTGGGCCCGATGTCAGTGGATAACCCATAAATCTGTTATTCGTTACGATAGTGAAAATCGAATGAGCGGATTTTTGATCCCATATTTGATTCCCGTATTTGAACGTCTGCCTGGCGTTTCAACCGGAATCTAGAGTGAGTGAACCTGTTGGCGTCAAGTCATTTGAAAAGAATGGTGTCCATGCTCTATCATTTCACCGACTCCAGGCCGGAATACTGGTAATGCAACACGCACGGTTCGATTAGACAGCAAAAATCTCGGAACAGCCTACAAAAGCGTTGGGAGAAGGATGGAGATCTTTTAACCCGTAAAAACTCAACGCGCAGAATCAGCAGGATCAAATTTGGAAACGATACAACAGTCAGCGGATATTCTCGTTGTTGGTGCCGGACTGGCGGGATTGCGTGCTGCATTGGAAGTCTGTCAGTCGGGATTTTCCGTTGCGTTGGTTGCAAAGGGCGACAGTCTCACTGGCAGCAACTCATCAATAGCGTCGGGGGGATTTGCAACGGCCATCCCGGAGATTGATTCTCCGGATCAACATAGGCGCGATATGCTTGAAGGCGGTTACAAGGTCAATGATCAAAACCTTGCCAGGCTCATTTGTGATGAAGCTTTCAATTGCCTGTCGGAGCTGGATCTGATTGTCGGAGGCTTCCCTCAGTCAGGGGGGCAATTTGTTGGCGACCCGGTTCCGGCTCACAGCCACCCCCGGTCTATTCGTTATCCCGCCGGAATGTCCAATCTGATCAATAAGCTCTGCGAAAAGTTAGCTGAGTATCCCAGTGCCATACTGAAAAACTATCGAGTCATCGATCTCATCAAATCTGAATCAGGTGGCATTGTCGGAGCTTTTCTCTATAGCGAAGAAAAAAATAGAATTGTTGAAGTGCATGCCCGATCCACAATTCTGGCCACAGGTGGCTGCGGATATTTGTTTCCGGTGACGTCGAACAGCACCGAGATCACCGGTGATGGGTCTGCCATCGCCTTGCGTGCGGGATGTCGATTGAGGGATATGGAATTCATCCAGTTCACACCCACGGCATTCGCTGCTCCTCCTGCCATTCGGGGACGAACGATCAGCGGGTCATTGCTGGCCGTTGAAGGTGTCGAGCTGTTGAACAAATCCGGTGAAAGATTTATGGCCCGATACGCACCAGAAACACTTGAACGTTCCAATCGGGCAGTTGTTTCCCGTGCAATATTCAGGGAAATCCGCGAGGGCCGCGGAACTGAGGCCGGCGGTGTCTATATGGATTTGACCAGAGTTCCCGTAGACCACATCAATTCACTGCGCCCCGGACTGGCTGATTTCTGCTTCGAAAACGGAATTGATGTGCGGGTTCAACCTCTCGAAACGGCTCCCGCCGTCCACACGTCCCTGGGTGGTATCTCTGTCGATTCGCAACTTAGTGCAGCAAGAAATCTCTTTGTTGCCGGAGAAGCTATCGGCGGAACACATGGTGCCAATCGCCTCTCGTCAAATAGCCTCACGGAAGCGAATGTAACCGGTAAGTTCGCAGCCAGAGCTGCTCTTGAAAACCTGAGAACTCAGTCAAACCCGCCTCCCACAGAGCGGCAAGGCGCGGAAAAATTCGCCGACTGTCTTCCCAACCGGGGGGAGGGGAATAGCCTGGGTTTGATCGAGGAAATCCGGGAGCTCATGGGACACGCTGCTGGAATTGAACGGGACGAGGAAACACTTCGGACAGGATTGAATAAATTAACAGACCTTGAGCTGCGTCATCAGTCTTATCATCACAGCGGTACTGACAGTCTGGGGAGATGGCTGGATATTCGGAATATGCTTTTAACCGGTCGCGCCATTCTTGAGAG
>JANQOC010000192.1 GCA_028279265.1 Hyphomicrobiales bacterium | reverse complement strand
TATCATTCTCACCGACTCATCTGGGGATCAGACTGGCCCCACACGCCCGATCGCCAAGACCGTCAGAAATTTCGCAATACCCCTCTTCCATTTCAGAATATAGATATCTACGGATCAATGGCATTCCTGCTGAATTACATTGAAGAACAGAAAGTAATAGACAGAATTTTTATCAAGAACCCAGAAACAATCTATCAGTTTTGAAAGACCCGGAATCCGACAATTGTCTGTACTGGGTCAAACACGTTCTCAATTCGACCAGGACAAAAGGAATTGAATTCTTAGACTTCCGGCAACAAGAGACAGTTTCAATGTAAAAAGCGCCGGAGTGCTCCTCGAAACACTCTGGCGCCCTTACAATCCTAATTAACGAAATGGATCGGGATTACGGCTTTGCGCATGCAGGTATTTTATACCCGGCTTCTTCCCAGGCCTCGATCGCACCGGGATGGAACTTCACACCGGATTTACAGATGCCCATGGTTTCGTCGTCGACGTTACCGAATTGCGAGCTCTTGGCGAAAGCCGCCTTGCGATAGAGGTTTGGCAGGTTCTTGATGAATCCCGCGGTCAGCGCCTTGGCCAATCCCTTATCCATTCGCTTGTGGACCATGTCACCGCAGGCATTAGCGATGGTACGGAACTTTCCGTCTTCGGAAATAACACGGACCTTGTCTCCGTAATGGGATAGCTCCTCTACGGGGATGACGTGTTCGACATTGCCCGGGGCTTTCAGATATTTTTTCCAGGCCGGACTTTCGTATTTCGCTTTCGGTACCGAGATCATGTTGACCTTGCCCGCGGCAGCAAATACGGGCATGAACTCGGCCGGATTTGTGCCCGGACGCAGGGTCGCGTCAACTGATCCGTCGAGGAAAATGGACGAGGCCTGGCCCCAGGCGATCTGCCGGCCCGTATAACCCTTGCCTTCCCTCAATCCGGTTGTCAGAGCGATCATCTGGCGCGCGGTTACCAGCGCTGCCCCCCGGGGTGGGCCGTTGTGAACGGTCTTTCCCTTGAGTTTTTCATAACTATCGATGCCGGAACTCTGGAATGCGATCAGGTAGAAGGACGCGATATGATAAGGATAGAGGAGACGCAGATTATCAGAAAGTTTCTTACCTTCTTCCTTGCCGACGCCTGAATAGGGGCCCAAACCCCGTGACATCAAAAATCTCAATACAAAGGGCGAAGCGGCAATGTCGGTCTTCCCCTGTGCAACCTGGAGAACGGATTTGGTCAGGGTTTTCCCGGCCTGAACCTGAATTGTTGCGATATTATTTGCGGCGGCAATTTCGGCCAGGTTTTTGGCGGAGATATCCGAGGCGCCTCCTGCCGACCCAGCTTCGTGGGTTAATGTAATGTTTTGCGCTTGTGCTGCTCCGGCAACCATCAAGGCAGCTAATGCTATTGGTATTGTTCTTTTCATGACACTTATTCCTTCAGATTTTAACAGTCGAATTAGATCCGCTCCTCCAAAATACGGACCTGCCGAGGCCTTGATATCAACTAAAGCAAAGTCCTTGTAATGTTACAAGTCGAATGTGATGGGGGTGATTGGACTCATAAATCTATGCGCATTCCGTCATGGGCGATGCGAAGTTCCCCTTTATAGGATTGCCGAATATTCGTGATGACATCTTCCATTGCCTGCGGGCCTATCATGTCCCGCGGCATATGTACGGACATCATGTCCTTTACCACCGGATTGTTCGTGTCGAAACTGGCAAAGTGCGTGGCAACTAGACTCTTGCAACCGCACCGCACCGCGATCTCCCCTAACTGGGCCGGACTTGTGTGTGACCAGGTACCTACATTAGCCTTTTTACGAAATTCGATTGCGGCTTCAGGAAAGGTGCATTCATGGATTAGAAGATCGCACCCTTGCGCCAACTCAATCAAACTTTCGCAAGGTGCCGTGTCGCCGCTGAACACCACTGACTGGCCATCCGCGCTATCCAGTCGCAGCCCGAAACATGGGGATATCTCCGTTGGAATATGTTCAACGTAACATGCGGTCACCTTGACCAGATCGTCTTCAAATACCACTCCGGGTTCGCATTCACGAACATCCGGCGTCAGAACGTGCGTATTGCCTTGGCGGTTTTTATAATTCAGCCGGGCCTTGATATCGGCTGCGAATGCACCCTCGGCAAACAGATGATCGATGAAATTCTGAACCCCGGGCGGACCAACGACCACCGGTGCCTCTTCCCGATCGGTTATCCAGGAGGTCAGCAGGAAAAATGGAAAATCGGCGATATGGTCATAATGCAGGTGGGATAGAAATACGACATTGACGTTGCCCGGAATGACATTTTCGCGGATCAATTGGTGGGTGGCGCCGTGCCCGCAATCAAACAAGTAGTGGCGCCCTTGGATAGTTATCAGAATACTTGAGTGGTTACGATCCGGATCGGGAATGGCTGCAGCTGTACCGAGCATTATGACGCGCATTTTGGATTCCTTTTTTTATTTGCGCACCAACCTATCAATTTAAATGATCATCAGCAAAACTTTCCGATGACGATGCGTCGTCCGAAGATTTGGGAACTGCCGCAAGAATGCGATCCATGCGAAAATGTAAGCGGGGGGATTTGTTTCGAAAGTGTGGCCGGGCAATAGCGAACGCGGCACATTGCCCGTTGAGCCTTGGACACTACCTCCGACCGGGGCAGCGCTCTGTCCTTGAAAAATGAGATTGTCTTTAATATTCCCGACTTCATCCCATAAATAACTAGGCACCACATTTGAATGCTAACATGGTGCCTTGTTGGATGGAAGGACGTTAAAGCCAAACTTGATAAGAGCGTTTTTGCTTTGGACTTTATACTTCCTCAAACGTCTTATCGGCACGGTCATATTCTCAGGCTATGACTGACGCTTTATCGCCGGTAAGGGAAATGGGTGCACCTGTCATGGATAGAGACTACCGGCCTTCAAGAATCCAACCCGATCGTATGTCGGGGAGAAGGTGAAATAAGCACCTCTAAAGTACGAAAAGATCGTTGATTTTACGCGTATGTTCACTTAATGTTCTCGGTAGGGTCAATTGGTAATCAGAAGAGGTATTCTTGATGATTAGGGGAAGCTGTTGTTGCGGGGCAATAAAAATCGAGCTGTTGTCAGAACCGTCAATGATGGGGACATGTCATTGCACGAGGTGCCGTAAAGTCGGTGCGAGTACATTTGTTTTTGTCAAAAAGGAAGACTTGAAATGGATTCATGGGCGGGATCATGTTCAGCTTTTTGAGCCGACGGCTTCTTACAAATATAGTCGCTGCTTTTGCAAAACCTGCGGCACTTCGCTCGGGGAAATCCTCTCGGAAGAAGATCGTTTTCCCATTGCAGCGAATGTCTTTGACACAGAGTTAGGCGTGAGTAACGGATTTCACGAGTTCGTCGCTGAAAAACCGGAGTGGTACGAAATATGCGATGATGCCAGGCAATTCGCCGGTCATCCCGAATTCTCGTGAACTGTTTGCTCAATCTGCCAGCAACCTCCAGCAGATTGCGATACCGACGAACGAATATTCTGGAGTGGCCAATCAGGACATTGTGAAAGTATACCCATCACTCATGTTCAAAAGAAAATGGCACCGGGGCGAATGAAGGAAGTTCTCCAGTTTGCGGGTGGCCGATTGTCGCCGGCTGTAGCCGAAGATCTGGCCGACCTTCTGGAACTTCTACACGACAAGGAAGTTCGCCGTTATCTCTGCGATGACTCTCTCCTTCCCCGAGAGGCGGTCGCTGAAATGCTCACGCAAAGTGCGCAGCTCGATTCCCGCGGGCTCGGGTTATGGATGATCGAGCTCCCAGACGGGAGCACTGCCGGGGTTGCCGGCCTGCAACCGGTTTCTGCAGAGTTGGAACCGGAGCCAATCCTGGCCGAAGGAATTGAGCCGGTAATCGCCCTATATCCCGCATATTGGGGGCAGGGTCTGGCCAAAACGGCCATGGATACGCTAATCGATTATGCACGAAACCAACTACGTCTTTCACAGCTCGTTGCCGTTGTCGATGAGCCAAACACGCGCTCTCACCTTTTGATGGAAAATACCGGGTTTGTACCTGTCGCCCGCACCAAGGGACCTGCTAATGAATTGATCCTATACAGGTTGAGATTCAGAGTGGATCTTGTGTGAATTGAAATGCGGTGGTGAACCCGTCATCGGACATAAATAGCTCTACTTGATCTCGAAGAATGATTTATACGGCAGTCTGCGATAGTGTGAACTGACGTATTTTTTGTATTCCTCAAGAGAACAACAACGAGGTGGTAATGTCGCGAACTGATAAAAAAATTGAAGAACTCGGATTGGTACTGCCTTCGGAGCTGAAACTTCCACCGGGTGTTGTCTTGCCGTTTCCCTGGGTGAGCGTGCGTGGCAACCGCGTTTACATTTCCGGCCACGGTCCCCAGGAGGAGGACGGATCCATGTCGGAACCGACAGGGCAGGTCGGGTCAGACGTGTCCATCGAAAAGGCGCGGGAACTGGCGGAAAAAACCGCTCTGTCCATGCTCGGCAGCCTTAAGCGCGAGCTCGGCGATCTGGATCGGATTAAAGCCTGGAACCGGGTTTTCGGCATGGTGAATTCAGCGCCGGGATTTGACAAACAACCCCTGGTGATCAATGGATTTTCCGAATTGATCCTCGAGATTTTCGGCCCCGAAATTGGCCGCCATGCGCGGTCAGCGGTGGGCATGGCCGGTCTTCCCTTCGGTATTCCCGTGGAGATCGAGGCGGAAATCGAGATATAAAGCTGAACGTTGAAAGACAACGACTCGATGAATTGCGTTACGAACCTTTACCAGAGACCAACGCGGAGGGGAGCGGCTTGCCGCTGAAATAGTCCTGCAGATTGGTAACGGTCATTTCCTTTCTGATCCGGCGGACGTCAGCCGTTGCGGTACCGATATGCGGGACGAGCACAACATTCTCGAGATTACGCAGATCCTCGGGAACATTGGGTTCATCGACAAACACATCCAAACCCGCTCCCTTGATTGTGCCGGACTTCAGAGCTTCGATCAGGGCGTCTTCATCGACGACCACACCGCGGGAGATATTGATCAATACGCCTTCGGGACCGAGAGCTTTTAGGACTTCGGACGTAATCAAACCTGTGGTTTCCGGCGTTTCCGGACAACAAAGCATCAGGAAATCACTGTTTCGGGCAAGATCGAGGATATTGTCTTCATAAGCGTAGGGAGTATCTTTTTTTTCATTCGGTCCAAAATAAGAAATCGCCATGCCGAATGACGCAGCCCGATCGGCGACGGCGCGGCCGATGGTTCCGAGGGCAACAATTCCGAGTTTTTTCCCATAAAAACCCGATCCATACCTGGTAAAACTTTCCGGTTTCCAGGCGCCTGATTTGACATATTTGTCCGCTTCCATGACCCGTCGCCCCACATTGAGCATAAGTGCCATGCCAAGTTCGGCAACCGCGATCTTGGAATTGTCGGGCGTGTTTGTGACGACAATGCCGTGAGCGCGCGCTGCATCCAGGTCCAGAGCCTGCAATCCCGCTCCCCAGACTGAAATGATCTCAAGATTAGGCAGGGCTTCGATAATGTCGGCTTTGAATCCGCGAAATCCGCTGGTGACCAGACCCCGGGCCTTATCCCGGTGTTGCGCCAGAAATGCCTCCCGGTCCGCGGCATCGTGCAACTGGTGACAGGTGAAGTGTTTCTCAAGATGAGCCATGTGCTCGTCCGGCAGCTTGGCAATGACAATGATTTCGGGCTGGCTCATAGGGATCGATCCTTCCATTGATCCTTGGTGCTGAGATTCGATTGCAAACGGGTGTCGCTCGGATTCTAAGCGGTTTTGTCCGGATTGGCCTGGTCACCGGACCTGGAAAACAGGCCGTAAACGGCGGTGATAAAGGCGATTATAAGAATGGTAATCGTAATGGGACGCAAAAGGACATTCGTCAGATCACCCTCATGAATGGTCAGGGCCAGCGACAAGTTGCTTTCGATGATCGGTCCCATGACAAACGCCAGAACGATGGGAACCACGGGAATTTCGACTTTCTGGAATACATAGGCCAGGGCCCCCATGATGATGACCATAATGACATGGGGAATAAAGGCATCGAATGCGAAGGCGCCGAGAAAAATCAGAAGCAGTACAAACGGACCCATCAGTCGACGCGGAACCCGGGCGATCAACGAAAAAGTCTGGGTACCGTAAAATCCCACGAACAGAAGCATCACATTTACAAAGAGCAGGCCAACAAAGACGGTGGCGATAAAAGTCGGTTGCTCCTGAAACATCAGGGGACCCGGAACAACGCCTTTGCTGATCAGCACGCCCAGGAGAATGGCTGCAGCCCCTGATCCGGGAATGGCCAACGCCAAAGTCGGGACAAGGGTACCGGCGACGACAGCATTGTTCGCCGTTTCGGGCGCGGCCAGGCCCTCTTCGATACCGGTTCCAAACTGATCCGAGCGTTTTGACCAGCGTTTTTCTTCGCTATAGCCGATCAGGGATCCGATTGACGCACCGGCCCCTGGAATGGCGCCGATAACCGTTCCGATGACACTACACCTGGCCCAGGTTGGAATGAGGCGTTTGGCATCTGCCAGGGTGACGCGGTTGCGCTCCCTCGATTCCTCTTTTGCCCCGGGATCGAGCTCCAGATTTTCAATTGTTCGCCTGTGATCCACCAGGAGCCTGAAGGCTTCCGGGCCCGCGAGGAGAGCGATAATGATAACAATAAGGGGAAAGCCTTCCATGAGGTAAGGCTGATCATAAGAGAATCGGATTCCACCAAATCCCGAGCTTCCAACGGTGGCTAAAATCAGGCCGATACCCGTCGCGAGGAAACCTTTTGCAGCGTCTTTTCCGAAAAAACTGCCGATGATGGAAAGTCCAAAGAGGCCCAGGGCGAACATTTCACCAGGACCGAACAGTAGCCCGAAATAAGCCAGGGATGTGCCGGAGAGTATGAAGATAATCGTGCTGGTCAGGCCGCCGATGACGCCGGAATAGAGAGAAATCCTGAGGGCACGTTTAGCAAGCCCTTTCTTTGTCATTGCGTAGCCGTCAAGCACCGTAACCGCCTGGGCGGGTGTTCCCGGAGTTCTGATCAATATGGCCGGTATCGATCCGCCATATTCGGCGGCAGAATAGATCGCCAGAAAAAACAAAATGGCCTGATCCGCGGTCATCGCAAAAGTCAGGGGAAATAACAGGGCCAGGGACTGGGAACTGCCGAAACCAGGGAGTGCACCGAGCAGGATACCCAGAATGACGCCAGCAAGGATCGTCAGCAGAATGGTAACGGATGCCATGTTCTGCATCGCGCCGATTGTATAAGTCAGTACATTTTCCATCTTAGATACACACCGGCTGATCAATAGATATAGAGGGGCAAGAATTTAACTGGGAGCTGTACCTTGAGGCCAAAACCGAATATGGCCCACAGCAAGAGTATTGTGACGATGCTGAGTATGATGCTCCACGTGAGGCCGCTTGCGACGCCTTTTTGCATCCTCGGATAAAGCAAGAAAAATAGAAACAGGAATGTCGAGATTTCAAAACCAAGGGGCTTCAACAGAAGTGCATAGGCAAGTACGGCGATGGTAACCGATAGAAATTCACCGGCATGAAATGAGAATTCATTGCTGGATCGCAATTCGGCATTTTCCTGATGTTCGGATCGCCAGCCGCGTGCCAGTATGACAATACACCAGATAGCCGTGAAACCAATAACCAGCCGCGGGTAAAAAGCGTCACCGGGATAGCCGGGTAAAAGCGGCGGGCTCATATTGAAAGTTTCATAACTTATCAATACAAGACCAAGGGATATTAGGATTGTGATGACAAAGACGGCTTGTTTTTTATTGAGTTTTAGTTCACCGAATATTTTCATATGAAGACAACAGGTAGGAGCGAAAGGGCGCGGTCCGCTTATTCGTTTGAAACTGGCCTGGACACTGATACTAAATCAAAATCCGTAAACCAGGAAGCTCAGGAGATTGGGTTGGTGGGTGCTGACACTAACGGCGCCAGCACCCCTTTGCTTCAACCCGGAGGCTATAGGCAACTGATCGAGCTATGATCCTTCTTTGATAATCTTGTGCTCAATCATGAATTTGCGTGCCTGATCCAAGCCATCTTTGAAATAGGAATCCAGTTTCTGCGGATCTCCATGAAATTCCGGAACCACATGGAATTGTGACTGGAGCCAGCGCTTTTTGTAATTTTCGGACTCGGTAACGGCTTTAGCGGCTGCAGCGATTTTTGCCATGGCTTCCGGCGATGTACCCTTTTTCACCATCAGGCCTTGCCACTGATGCGGAATGTTGTATTTGCCACCGACTTCCAAAATCGTCGGAACGTCCTTCCAGGGGCCAACATCCAAACGTTTTTCATTGAGTACTGCCAGAGGACATGCCGTTCCGGCTTTGACATGCGCATCCCACTTTCCGGGTTGTGCAAATCCTACGGGCAAATGTTTGCCGATTACGTCCTTAACGACCTTGCCGGTTCCCTGGTAGGGAATAAAACGAACGTTCAGATTGAAATCGTTGAACAGGGCCGCATGATGCCTGTGGTGGTTTGATCCGGGTTTGTTGGAACCCATCGCCAGTTTGCCCGGGTTTTTCTTGGCATAATCCACCAGGTCCTTCCAGCTCTTGATTTTAAGCGGATTGTCACAACGCACGGCAATGGCATACAGGTGCTTTTCAACGCGGGCGATAAGGGAAAAATCATTGTAGGTCGTGTTCGATGCCTTGAAATGCGGCATGTTGAAATAACCTTTGAAGCTCGCGCTAACATGCATGATGGTATAACCATCCGCCGGCTTGCCCTTCACATAAACTGATGGTTCGTGGTTACCGCCGCCACTCTTAAAAATGACATTCACGGGAACACCTAGCGAATCCGGTTTTTTGAATTCCTCGGCCAGCATGCGGCACCAGTCAGCGGCACCGGAGCCGGGTTTGGTTGTGCAGACAAGTTCAATAGGTTTTTCGGGCCATTTGGCAGCAGCCGGCCCAGCGAAGGCCAGTGTGGAAGCCGTTGCCATAAATATGCTTTTTACAAGATAAGATTTCATCGATTTCTCCCGGACGTTGTGAGTTAAAGTCAATCACATTATTAGATTATCTTAGACAACAGAATGATAGCAGGTCGCTCAAAAAAATTCAAAACATGAATTGGAAAAAATGAAACATCATTGCGGAGAGTAATCCAATTACAGCTTATTGAATTCATCGGATCAACACCGTTTCAAGGTGATCACAAGTGAAAGGGATGGGATTTGATCAGGGGTTGGTATCGCTGATTAAAAGACTTTGGCGATCGATTTTATCCGTTCCGGTTTTCGGTAAAGCGTCAACAAACTTTATCTCCCGTGGATATTTGTG
>JANQOC010000190.1 GCA_028279265.1 Hyphomicrobiales bacterium | reverse complement strand
GTAATTTTCATAATTGTCATCGGTATTTTTATCAGCTCTTTTTTCTGCCTTCCCATAGCAGGGGCGCAGGAGCCATCGGCGGAAAAGATCCGCAACTTTGTCAGCGAGCTCTATGGTACCGTGCGCGTGGTCACAACGCGCGGCAGAAAAGGTGACGCCGCCCGTGACGTGAGATCGGATTTTGATAAGGCCTACGAGGCTTTACGGAGCGCACTGGTGCAGCAAAAGCGCATGCCTTCAGACTGGTCGGTTTGTGCGACGTTGCGCCTGGATCTGACCGAAGCCCTGGATCTCCTGGAAAGCGGGCGCTCTGAAACAACCGAAGGTGGGCAGATCCTGCACCGGCGAATTGTCAATGTCGCCTCGACCCTCAATGACTGCCGGGAGGTTCTCAATCGCCTGGAAGAAGAATCCGGCAGGTGAGCGGCCAGATCCCGTTAGTAACCACCGGCGAAAAAAATTTTTTTCATGGAACAAGATTGTGGATTGTCACGATCTTGCCCCATCCCGTACGTTTTCTCGACACGAACCGGTTTTAGGTTCATAGCCATCGCTTCGGAGACAATATTGTTTGGCGTAACTGTCTTACGAAACGTAAAGCCCTGGATCACCAGTCCCGCGTATCGGATCCAGGGCCCATTTCAAATACTATTGTCGCACCGATGCGGTTTCCCCGATTGTTACGGGTTGAAACCGGCCATCGGTCTGACAAATTTCCCCACTATTCACATGGTTACAGTGTAGTGAGCATATGGATTGGGGGACATAATGGGCCTTTTTTCGCGCAAAACCCGAACGATTGACGCAACGGACGCTAATGCCGAAGTTGCACGCCATGCGGCTTCCGGCGGCGGTGGCGCAATGACCATGCTGGTTTCGGCCATGGCCCTGATCTTTTCCGCCGTCAGCCTCTTTGAGACGGTTTTGCGCCAGCCGGAACTTTCGGTTTATGTGCCGCCGGTTATTCACTACACCCGAGAGCAGGGTGGTGACGTGTTTGCGGTGCCCATAACCATCGCCAATCGCGGCGCCCGGGACGGAACGGTATTGTCCATCGAACTTGAAGCCACCAATGGCAGTGCGGAAGCAAAACCCTTTTACTCCGCCTACTTCGTTGACAGCGGATATTTCCTGCGTTCCAAGCTGGAGCGCGGACCGACCGGTGGCCTGCAAATTACCAAGCAGCGACCCAAGGCACCGTTTGCACCGCTGACGATCGCGGGACGCAATGCGTATACCGGCACGATCCTGTTTTTTGCAAAAGGCAAGGCTTTTCCCCTGGTGGTCACGGAATCCGGTGAGTATGAAATGACGGTGACCCTCAACACCCGTTTCGACGACAAGCTTGCCTGGCTAGATGAACTCTGGAAAACGGAAACCAAGCCTCTTTCGTTCAAGGTCAAAGTCGGAAATTTCAACACGCGTACGGTTCAGCGCGGTGATACCATCGAAATGATATCCGCCGCCTGGTAGTCAGAGCCCTCTGTAATTCGGACTAGGGATAACTTCTCGATAGTGGCGCCAGGGCCGAGGGATTGGCCGCCGCCATCGTCCCGGAGTGCGCGTCATGTGATGGCAGATTGGTGTGATTTAATTTTTCGGGAACGAAATTGAATGCCGGACAGAAATCAGGCAGATCCCGTTTCCGGGATCTGCCTTTTGGGGTCGCCGGTAAAATTAAGTGCCTGTAACCCGATCAGGCACTTGATTTGAGCGCTTCCGCCGGATGAATGCCGACATCCTTGACGTCGGAAACTTCTCCTTCGGAGCGGGCGACCACCAGGGAGACCATAGCATCACCGGTCACGTTCACCGTGGTTCGCGCCATATCCAGGATGCGGTCGATACCGGCAATGATTGCCACGGCCTCCAGCGGCAGATTCACTGAAGTCAGCACGAGACTGAGCATAATGAGACCGGCACCCGGTATACCGGCCGTGCCAATGGAGGCAAGGGTCGAGGTCAGGATAACGGTGGCATACTGCGCCATCGTCAGGTCCACACCCATGGCCTGGGCCACGAACAGGACCGCGACCCCCATGTAAATGGCGGTGCCGTCCATGTTGATGGTTGCCCCGAGCGGCAGGACAAAGCTAGATACACTTTTTGAAACTCCGAGATTGTCCTGAACACAGCGCATGGTCACCGGCAGTGTCCCGGAGCTTGATGTGGTCGAGAAAGCCACGGCCTGGGCGGCGGATATGCCCTTGAAAAAGCGGAACGGATTGATGCGTCCGAAAATGCCCGCGAGACCGCCGAGGACGACAACCGCGTGAATGATTGCCGCCAGGTAAACCGCGAATATGATTTTCGAGAAACTGACAAGGACGTCAACGCCGAACTTGCCGGCAACCCAGGCCATCAATCCGAACACGCCGACCGGGGCAAAGGCCATGACGATCGCCGTCATCTTGTAGATAACGTCTGCAGCGGATTCGAAAATCTTTTTCAGAGGATCAGCCTTCTCTCCCACGAGGTTGATGGAGACACCAACGAAAATGGCGAAAAAGATGATCTGCAGAACCTTGCCCGTGGCAAAAGCGGAGAACGGGTTCGTCGGCACGATGCCCAGGAGTGTTGCCAGCGGTCCCGGATTCTCCCTGACCGGGGGTGCCGTTGCGCCGGCAATTTCGAAGCCGATACCCGGCTGTATAACGGTGCCGATGACCAGGCCAAAGGTAATGGCGAAAGCCGTCGTCAGCAAAAATATGAAAAAGGCTTTTAGACCGATCCGCCCCATGCGCGCGGGATCCTTCATCGATGTGATGCCGCACACCAGCGATACGAATATCAGCGGTACGATCAGCATCTTGATCATATTGATAAATAGAGTCCCCAAAGGTTTGAGCCAGACACCCGCCTGTTCCCCAAGTGCCAGGCCGGCGGTTACACCCAGGATGAGGCCGACAAGAATCTGCTGCCACAGACTCAAACTGTTCCAAAGTTTCATCTCTTCCTCCGAAATAAGAGCATTAAAATATTTATTTCCGTGATATTCTATAATTTTATATAATCACACGATTAATACTAGTAATAATCAAGTTAAATGGCAAATATATTCTTTTATAATAAATAATTATAATTTAATATTTCATGTATATAAGTAATTATCTGAATATTATGC
>JANQOC010000177.1 GCA_028279265.1 Hyphomicrobiales bacterium | reverse complement strand
ACCGATTTGCCCGCATCCCAGCGGGCAATAACCCCAAAGGTTTCCAAAGGCACCGTCGAACTCCGCCCCCAGCGCACGCGGCAGGAAAGCGTATGGTCGGCGTTCGCAAAATCCTCCTCGACGTCACCCCAGGTGAAGTTTCGGTGCAGCATAACATTTGAACCATGGTCCCCGTGCACCGGCGGACTGTCCCCTTTGAACGCCTCTTCCGGATCCGTGACGAAATCAAGGGGCTCATAGGTAATGTCGATCTGTTCCGCGGCATCTTCGGCGAGGGCACGCGTTTCCGCAATGACAGCCACCACCCATTCACCCGCATACCGGACTTGATCGACGGCCAGGGGCCAGCGCTTCACCGCCGGTGCGTCAACACTGATCGGCAGGGAATTCGTGGCCGCCGCATAGTCGGCACCGGTGACGATATCGATCACACCGGTCATGGCCCGGGCAGCGCTGTCATCGATATTGACGATCTTTGCAGCGGGATAGGGAGAAGCGACAACGGATACGTGCATGAGGCCCGGCATCCGGATATCGCTGACAAATCTGGCCTGGCCCGCAACAAAACGGCGATCTTCCACACTCCGGCGGGTCTTGCCGATATATCGATAGTTGTGCTGATACATGGGGCCGTGCGCTTTCATCCGAGTTTAATTTTTCTGCCCGATATTCGAACCCGCGAGCCGTTCCGCTGCCAGCTCGATGGATTCGATAATCTGCAGATAACCGGTACACCGGCACAGATTGCTGGATATCGCTTCGCGAATTTCCTCACGATCGGGATTGGGATGGCGCTTCAGGAACGCCCGCGCGGTCAGGATCATTCCGGACGTGCAATATCCACATTGCAGACCGTGCTTTTCCCAAAAGGCATCCTGGATGATACTCAGCTCGTCGTGACTGGGGCCCTCGCTTTCGATCGTCTCAACGGCCTGCCCTTCGCATTGAACGGCAAACATCAGGCAGGCGCGCACGGGTTCGCCGTCGAGAAGCACGGTACAGACACCGCAAACCCCGTGTTCGCAACCACTGTGGGTGCCGGTGAGGTCAAGCTCGTCACGGATAAAGTCGAGAAGGGAAAGGCGTGGTTCCACATCCCTGGTCACAGCCCGGCCGTTGACCGTGAGAGACACCGGTTTGCGATGCCGTATTTGCTGGTTGCTGTTTGTCACCGCGGCAACTCCCCTATGGCTTCTTCCATAGCCTGAATCAACAATTGCGTCGCTGCACGTTTGCCATAGTCCGAAGACGCATGAATATGGCTGTTGGCCTGAATGTCTTCTTCAATCTCCGACCGGTAAATTGCCGGCGAAATTTCCGAAGGCATTTTACCGGCAACTATGTACTCCAGTCGGGATAATCGCTGGGGGCGGTCGCCGCAGGCCCCGACCGCAATTGCGGCCCGGTCAACCGTACCACCCGCCCCCACCATGAGCTGCACAGCAGCCGAGGCAATGGCAAAATCGCTGCGCCGGGTCGAAAGCTCCTGAAATCCGGTTGCAATTTCGCCTCCCGTCCAGATGGGGAACGACACGGACACGATACAGGCACCGTACGGCAGACAGGTTTCGAGGGGCCCCAGAATAAAATCATCAATAGCAATCGACTGCGGCCCGTCTACGGTCTGAATTTCAATGTTCGCATCCAGAATGAATCCCACGAGGGACAATTCCGCTGCCGGATCCGCGGTTGCCAGGCTGCCACCTATGGTTCCCCGGGCCCGGGTCGGCCGGTGCCCGATCCACGGCAGCACTTTGTGCAACAAGGGACAAGCATCCCGGACAATTTCGCTCACTTCAATTTCGAGCTGCCGGGTCGCGCCACCGATCGTCAACCGGTCCCCTTCACGCGAGATGCCCTGAAGGTCGGCGATCCTGGAAATGTCGATGAGGAGCGACGGTCGGGCCATGCGCAAATTGAGGAGCGGCACCAGGGTTTGGCCGCCGGCAATGAATTCGGCTTCCTCTTCCTTTGCCGCCAGGGTCAAAGCCTCGGCCAACGAGTTCGGTCGGATATAATCAAAATTGACCGGCTTCAACTATTGATCCTCCTCAGCGCGCCAGCGATGCACGGTGCCCAGATCAATGTCGAACATATCGAGCATGCGTCCAATGGACTGATTGATGACATCGTCCAGGGTCTGGGGTTTGTTGTAGAAGGCGGGTACAATCGGTGAAATAACGGCTCCGAGTTCGGCAAGGTTCAGCATCGTTTTGAGATGTCCCCCATGCAGCGGCGTTTCCCGGATGCCCAGGACAAGGCGTCTCTTTTCTTTCAGCACAACGTCGGCGGCGCGGGAGAGCAACGAACTGGTGACGCCGGTCGACAATTCGCTCATGGTTCGAATTGAACAGGGAAGGATCAACATGCCGCTGGTTTTAAACGATCCCGAGGCAATCGAGGCGCCGATATCCCTGACGGGGTGAAACTCGTCGGCAAGTTCTTTTAGATCGGCCAGTTTCAAATCGGATTCGTAACTCAGTGTCAGTTCCGCCGCCTTCGAAACAACCAGATGCACATGCACCGGGGTTTCCTGCAGCATCTGCAAGGCGCGAATGCCGTAAATGATACCCGACGCGCCGCTTATCCCGATGATCAATCGTTTCGGCGATTCCACCCCGTATTTCCTCTTTATTGTATTTTCGGTGCAGACGTAGGATCTAGTACAAGCATAAACCATGTGTGCGGTCAATTTGCAGTTCGATCTTTGCCGGATATTCGTTAAGAAGGGCCACGGCTTGTCGCGCTCCGGCAATCACTTCTCAGCTAAGATTGCCGATCAATAAGTCGCACAAGTCCCGGGGAAGCAAACGACCCAGAAAATCTCCATAGGCCTGCAAATTTCGGTGCGCAATGATTTCCTTCGACTGCCGGGACTTTCTCCCTGCATCCTTCTTGGCAACCAGGAGCCTTTGCGCCAGAAATTCCGATTTCAGTTCGAGCTCCTTGACGGAATTGCGCAGATCTTCAACGTCGGCGGGCCTGAGATCCGTGTCGAGATCTTTCATATGTCGCCGGATGCTGCGCAAGGGCTCAACGACGCCTTGCCTCCAGGGGGAAAGGCTCCGGTCCAGGCCGGCGATTGCCGCCCTGTCGAATTCCATACTTTGAAGGGCCTGCCAGAGCAAAAACAAAATCAGATTAACGTCGCCATCGTGACGGTCCTGCAATTCCAGACAAGCATCCTGAACACCGTCGCGGCCGTAGAAATCGATGGAAAATGACCAGAATTTTTCGTCGTCAGCTTTGTCCATGGGTGCATTCCACGCGGGTTTGGCCCGCCATATCCGCACCGCTCGGCATTGAGCACAGCAAATGCGGGGGTCCGGAACAGACCGGACCCGCACATCACGCAATACTTAGGATAAGCTCGAACGTCAACCAACATGACCTAATGGGAGTTAAGGGCAGATTTAATGTTCACGTTCGCGCCCAATCAATCTACAGTCCATGGGTTTATTGAACGTAAACAGACAAAGCACCAAAATTTTTTTTGCTGCCATGTGCAAATTACCGAATTCAGCCTGAAGAGGGACCCTGTCGATGCCCATCCCATCCCTTCAAATTTCTTCCCGGTTTTCCGATCTGGGACTGGAGCCCAGGCTGGGATGTTTGAGTGCGAAGGTTCAGGTCGCGCCAGCTACTCCGGCCATAAAACTGGCCCTAAACGAGACGATGCAGGATATTGCCCGTGAACTTGGTGAGGCACCGGCTCAATCCCGCGCTCAGATCGCAGCCACACGCAAGGCCTACAAAAGCCTGGGCAAAGATCCCGCCCGTTATCGCCCCTCGGCGGAAGCCCTGACCCGCCGGGCCCTTCAGGGCAAGGATCTTTATTCCATCAGCAATGTGGTGGACTGCGTGAATCTCATATCCCTGACCACAGGCCACTCCATTGGCGCTTATGATTTGGACCGGGTGGTCGGCGATATCACATTCGATCGCGGCGGCGAGGATCAAGATTATCTCGCAATTGGGCGCGGGCCATTCAATATCGCCAATTTGCCGGTGTTCTATGACAGTCAGGGGCCGTTTGGATCCCCGACCAGCGATTCAGAACGCACAAAAATCACGGATAATACTGAAACGGTACTGATGGTTTTAATTGCCTTCGGCCCTGAACCGGATCTGTCGGATGCCACCAAATTGGCCCAGTCGCTACTGGAAGATCATTGCGATGGTCGCGACATTGAGAGCTGGATTGTTCCTTGATCCCACTCTTCGAAAATCGGAGCCAAATGCGATGGGCAGAAACGCATACGGGACGATGTCCTGATAAGGAGACCGTCCCGAATAAATTAAGTGTAGACTATCAGAGAGTGCTAATTATCCGACGACCGTGACACTTACTGGTCATTGATGAACAGATAATCTTCACCACCGGCAGCGGTATGACAGGCGATACATCCCTGATCCGCACCTTTAGCGACACGTCCGGCGAGCATGGCGCCTTTTGGATTCTTATCTAAATCGCCATTGGCCAGGTATTTCGCCCAAAACCAGTTCGCATTGTCTTTGTCATATCCGTCTTCACGCTTAAACATGATTGTCACAGCTTTAAGATGCTTGTCTGGATCGCGCCAAACATCCTTCACGCTGATACCCTCGGGACCGAAATTTTTCTTCACGATCATGCGCGCTTCGCGTCCATCAATTGACACTGTCGTATCGACCGTCTGAAGAATAGCGCCGTGGGGTGCCTGACCTTCATATGGGTGAGTATTGATCGACCCCTTACCAACAAGCCTGGCCTTTTGCATTGCGCCCCAGGCTTTTTTGGCAAACGCAATGTCGTCACTGCCTCCGAATGGCTTGTCCGCACTTTGCGCCTGAGACTGCTTAAGCACAGCGCCGAATGATGCAAACGTTAGAAAGAGGGCACCGATAACGAATATAGCTATTTTATTCTGCATAGAGCGTTCTTCTCCAAGATTCATCAAAGGTTGTCGAGAACCGGACGCCTTTGAAGCATTTCAGGTCAACGTCCCTTTGTGAAACGCACAAAGGGCCTCTTATTTGATAAATTTTAGTGGGCCGGTTTCATAGTCACTCTCTATCAAATGCAGGTGAAGAAAGTTCAGATGCCGTGAACTCCGGGCTGGCATCTGCAGTCAAATCACGTTGACGATCCATGCTTACTGGAAACATCCGCTGTATTAATTCTGCAGGATCCAGTGTCCGCTGCTTCTGCCGGCTTCACGCAACTGTGTGTTTTCCTTGGGATATCGTCGTGACATAATCAAAGTTGAACACTGGTGCCGATTTAGTGTTCACCTGTTCACGGTTTCATTTGCCCCCCGACAAATATGAGAAACCGGAACTCAATTACTCGGCCTCCGGACGAGGGTTTCCAAACCTGTCCGGAGGCAATCCCACCAGCCGTAGTTCAAACCCATTCGCCACGCTTGCCTTTGCACGATAATTGCTCTGGACAGGCAATAAGGGAATTGAACGCCTGGTTATGTGGTGTGAACACCTGCGGTCAGTCTTCTTCCCAGTTTTCCGGTGGAATTGAAACGGCGGCAGAGTGCATTCTGTCCATGATCCCGAAAAGCAGGAGACCGGTAATAAAGCCACCAATATGAGCTTCCCAGGCAACGCTGGCTGACTGACCGATAGAGACGCCGCCAACCCCGACCAAAATATTCAGGCCAAGCCAGATCAGCAGGAAGACGACGATCTTCGGATCCTTCAATGCCTCGACTACACCAACCAGGCGCGTGCCCTTGGGATCGATCCGGCTTTCCGCCAACTGCCCGTACTTGTAAGCACCGAAGATGAAGCGGATGGCACCGGCCATTTGTCCGGAAATGGCTGCGGAGGCCCCGACCACCGGGCTGATATCGCCCCAATGAATAAACAGGTGAGTGAGAATACCGCCGAGTCCGCACAATATGGAAAACAGCACATAGTTAATGTCTCCGATCCGGCGGGCAACCGCCGAGCCGAAGGCCAGCAACCACAGGGAATTTATGACCAGATGCGTCCAGTCGCCGTGGACGAACATATAGGTGAGAAAGGAATAATAGGCGCTGGCATCGCCTCCGGGGATGTCGGATATCGCACCAGCGTAACGGGCGGGAATGAAAGCCAGAGAGATAACAAAGTTAAAATCCGCCTCCGGACCGAGCCATTGTCGATAGAGCTGGACGGCAACGATAAGTCCCAATGACCAGACGACACTCGCGGGGATGTTGAATATGGGGGCTTTGTTCGGCAACGCGTAATCCTTGTTTTCCACGCATATAATCTTTTTGCATCGCCGTGAACAGGTCCGTTCGGTTATCGCGCGGCCTTTGTTAACTATTTGATCAGAATTCAAGCCCTGACTTGGCGGCAAACCGCGGGCTGGCACCCTTTCTGCTTTACTTGTCATACGGTCATTTGCTCTCTATGGCAAAGCCGGACCATGCCTTAGCCAGTAAGGCCAACTCTTTGTTATATATAAAAAAAGTATGTCTATGCATAATCAGTCTTGCGGTATTGAGAAACACACGACCCTGCAGCTCCTGTCCTACTGGGACAAGATCAGGGACGGGCGCCCGGCACCCAGCCGAATGGAAATCGAGCCCTCAAAAATTTATTCAATCTTACCAGAAACCTTCATCCTGGAACTGAAGCCGGACGGCACCTATGCCTTTCGACTGGCCGGCACAAGGCTTTGCCAGCAATTCGGCCAGGAACTGCGCGGTCGGGATTTTTGCCAGATGTGGCAGGGATCCGATCATCGGCAAATCCGTCAAATGCTGGAGGATGCCACCCGGAACGGGCAAGCGACACTCGTCAAGTTTCAGGGCCGTAGCGAATCGAACCAGTCGGCGCGCTTCGAAATGATCATATTGCCGCTCCTTCATACGGAACAGAACACGACGATAACCCGCCTTTTGGGGTCCATTTCCGTCGAACAGGACCAGTATTGGCTGGGGTCCTGCAAATTGATCCAGCTGGAGCTGGACTGCCTGGAACCCATAAAAATTGAACATGAATGGAACGACATGAACCCGCAACAGGGAAATAAAGTGTCCGCCTCCGGACGCCATGAGATCCGCTATATGGACACGGAAAGATCCAGCGACGGTTCCAGAATTGTCCAAATAAATCGCCAGGTTTTCCGTGTCTACGACGGTGGCCAGATGGAAAAGCAATAGTCCTTTTCACCGGGCCTGGCGCGACATTCGACCAAAAACTCTGCGATATCGCCGTCAACTCAAGATATTTGTCGCAAATCAGTGTGATTTAGCAATTCATTAACCCTGATCTTCGTATGTTCTAAAGACGTTTACTGGAACGAAGGCGCAGCAAGTTGGTGGGGCACTTGACGACGGTTCGCAGTCCTTGCCGACATTTCTGCATTGTAAATGATCTGAGCAAGATATGAATGATACGGTCCTTGAATCTAGAGAATCCAATGCCAACCCGCCTTATTCCTTAACTCACGATCGACGGCGCCATTTTCGTGTCAGGCTTAAACTGCTGGGCCGAATGATGCGCCAGAACAAGCAGGAATATCCCTGCAAACTGATGAATATCTCCCCCGGCGGCGCCGCGCTTCTGTCCCCCATCGAAGGACAGGTGGGCGAACATATTGTCGCTTATATCGACCAGGTCGGGCGTATTGACGGAACGGTCGTGCGTTGTTTCGACGGCGGCTTTGCCTTACGCCTGTCGGCGTCCGAATACAAGCGCGACAAGCTCGCTGACCAGTTGACATGGATCGTGAACAGCAAATCCATGGGTCTGCCTGAAGACCGTCGCCATGAACGCATCATCCCCAAAACACCTCACCAGGTCCTGCATGTCGACGAGGGAGAAAGCATTGATTGCCAGGTCATCGATGTTTCCATCAGCGGTGCATCCATCATGCTTGATGAGCGGCCCCCTATTGGAAAAACAGTAACCCTGGGACGGATGAGCGGCCGCGTCGTCCGCCATCATGACTCTGGAATTGGAATTGAGTTCCTGAACCTTCAGAGCGAAGACGACATTCAATCCAGTTTCTAATTGCGGTTGCTGAACTGAAGCTCGTTTTCAGCACCGGCTTTCATTGCCGGGATGCAAGCCGTTTCTTAAAAATTTAAACAAATTTTAGAAGCTGCAATTTTCATAAAATTTTCCCTTAATAAGGCTCTAATTTTAAGGGTTTGGTTTGCGGTATCTAAAATTCTTTGTGTCATAGTCCCCCTCAAATAATCAGGGGGTCGTTATGTATGCTCAGCGTTTCGGAGCACATTTTCTCTTATTTCTATTTCTGGGTTTGACACCGGCATCGGCAGAAAATGCTGTCTGGATCTCGGGACAAAATCAGGAATCGAACTACATGCGGGTGTTTAATGTTTCGCTTCCGCCCATAGGCTATGTACAGTTCTGTCATCGCCATCCTGCGGAGTGTCGAACGGAAGCACAGGCATTCCATCGCGTGGAACTGTCGCCACAACGCTGGCAGGATCTGGTGCTGATAAACAAGGCTGTGAATGATGCGGTCAATCCGGTCACCGATCACGATCTCTATGGCGAACTCGAATACTGGACCTTTCCACGTCACAATGGCGATTGCGAAGACTATGTACTGCTGAAACGCCGCATGCTCATGGAACGGGGCTGGCCGATGAGCTCGCTGCTGATAACCGTTGTTCTCGACGAAAATGGCGACGGTCACGCGGTCCTGACCGCCCGCACGTCGGATGGCGATTTTATTCTGGATAACAAGAACAATAACGTCAAAGCCTGGAATGAAGTTCCCTATCAGTTCATCAAGAGGCAATCCTACAAAAATCAAAGAATCTGGATGTCATTGATCCCGGAACCGGAACACTTTTCGCTTTCCCTTTCCAATGTGGATCGCAGATAGGGGCAATTAAGAATTACGGGGGCACCACCCACTATTCAGACTCGATTCCACCACCACCCTTCCCCGACCTGTTGAGTCTGAATGAAAGCCGGCACCATTAATTTGGTGTCGGCTTCTTTTTTTGCCGCAATGCCGCAATGTTGAAAAACGCAATTCCGGATCAGCTCCGGTATCAGGCGGTTGTTTGTGCCTTGAGGCCCCCGGCGAAACGCTGCCAGTTTTGCACATAGCGACCGGCAGTTGCTGTCAGGCCCGCGATTTCTTCCTCCGTCAGCTCCCGGACCACGCGTCCCGGTGTTCCCATGACCATGGAATTGTCGGGAATTGTTTTTCCCTCGGGTATCAGGGTATGAGCTCCAATAAGACAATTTCTTCCGATCACCGATCCATTGAGAATTGTTGCCCCGATACCGACAAGGCTGTTTTCCTGGACGGTACAGCCATGCACCATGGCCATATGCCCGACAGTACAATTTTTCCCGAGGGTCAATGGATATCCGGGATCCGTATGCAAAACGCATCCATCCTGGATGTTTGTATTTTCTCCGACGACAATGGGCTCATTATCGCCCCGAAGGACGGCGCCGAACCAGACACTGGACATGGATTTTAATTCTACATTGCCCAGTACGACGGCACTGGGGGCGACCCAGAATTGCCCGTCGCCCGGTGTCTGTACGGTATTTTGATCAAGTTGATAAAGCGCCATGGTCCTAAACCTTCACTATCGCCGATCATCCCCGTCGCCCGTGGATCACACAGCTGTGGATTACACTGCCGACAGCTGACGCGACTGCAAATGCGAAACCGGATTCGTCGGGGATTTTTCGAATGCCGTCAGCCTGAAAGTCTGAATAGCAATTCGACGACCAGCACTCCAGTGAAAAAACTCCAGATCGTCGCGATGACAACGAAGATCGCCAGCCAGGAGGCGG
>JANQOC010000156.1 GCA_028279265.1 Hyphomicrobiales bacterium | reverse complement strand
CGCCCGTTGTGCGGATCTCGCCGCTGTTGGGGTCGATGGTAAAGTTGCCGGAAGCATCGGTGAGGCTGTAGGTCCAGCTGTCGCCGGCGTCGGGGTCGGACGCCGAGACGGTCCCGACAAGGGCACCCGCCGCCAGGTTCTCGTCGACGCTGTCGCCGGTAAGAGTCGGTATTGTTGGTGGATTATTGGTATCCGGATCTGTGTTCGCCACCGTCTCTTCCCGCAGGGTGGCGTCGTCTTTCTCGTCAGTTTCAGTAACTTGTTTTTTCGGTCCGGGTTGTGAAGCAGCGTAAGCACCACCTGTCGGAAGTTCGAAAGAGTTTCTGCTCTCAGTTTCTACGGTTTGTTCCGCATTGTCGTCGGCAGCTGGTTTTTCGGATTCCTGATTTGGCGCATAAAGATCCGACACATCCCCTGTCGCTTCCAACGCAACCGCTGACGCATCCTGAATTTCTTCAGCATCAGGTCGCTCCAATACCGTTCCTTCGGGAAGCTTCTCAGGTTGCTTCTCTAAAGTCTTGCTCGCAACAGGTTCGGAAGGTGAATCAATCTGGACATTCGGATGAACAATATCATGCCTGTCCGCCTCATCGTCGCGCAGAACGAAATCGTTGGACTCCTGCACCTGATTATCTTTTTTCTGGGTGCGGCCTTCCTGAAATTCGAACATTGTACTTGGTCGTTTGTCCGCCATGGATCATCCCAATACGCTGCCTCATGCCGAAGTTTGGAGTTGATATCCCCATAGAATCCGATCACGAGTTGTGAATTTGTTTGGGATTATTAGTAAGACAAAATAGTAAAATCGCTGTAAAATCAGGCGTTAAATGCGCTCAGCCCCCGGTCCGAATGTGTTGCGGACCAGGTGGTGCATTAATTACGGTTAATTTTGAAATAACAAGATCGCCGAAATTAAAGAATTTGTATCGAACTTGATCAATTCCGGCTTTTAAGGCTGTCCTATCCCATTAAGGAATTGCTTACCTTCTTCGCAATTTTTCCTTAGGCGGTAGCGGAATAGATAACCCCGATGGGTGTCGGTTCATCCTCGCCATCCAGTTCAGCAAGCGCGACGGCCTTGGTCAGATTGTGCTCATCATGGACAGCGAGATCAGATTCCGTCGTTGTACCATCCAACACCACGGGGATGAATTTGCCGGCGGTCTGGTCAAACACAAGGCCCTTGTCTCTTTCCTTGCCGTAGACCATTTTTTCTCCATGCTCCAGGCGCACGACAAAATCCGCAGATTTGTTTTTTTCCGCAACTGCGCCGAACGCGTTGTCATGATAAATGATACAGTTCTGCAGAATTTCGACCAGTGAAGATCCTTTGTGAGCCTGCGCCCTGACGGCCATTCCGGGCAAGTGATCTTGCAGGGCGTCGACTGTGCGGGCGAAGAATGTTGCTCCGGCTCCAAGGGCGAACCGCGCACCATTGATGGGATTGTCGCTTGAGCCATCGGGGCTCGATGGCGATCGCGTACCTATAGGCGATGTCGGAGAGTACTGGCCCTTGGTCAGCCCGTAAATTGCATTGTTGATCAGCAGCAGGTTTACGTCGACATCACGGCGAAGAATGTGCAGGAGGTGGTTGCCGCCAATCGAGAGAAAGTCGCCGTCGCCGCCAACAACCCAGACATCGAGTTCTGGATTGGCATATTTCACACCGGTGGCGATGGGTGCCGCGCGCCCATGGATCGTATGAAATCCGTAGGAAGATATGTAGTAGGGAAAACGCGCCGCGCAGCCAATGCCTGAGACGAACACAACATTGTGGGGCGCTGTCCCGATTTCGGCGAGAGCCTTGCGAATGCCCTTCAGAATGGCGTAATCACCGCATCCCGGGCACCATCTGACTTCCTGGTCGCTGGTAAAGTCTTTGGGCGATATGGCAATTTCATTCATGGTTTAACTCTCCAATATCGCTTGTATCTTCGCCTTTAGGGTTTCGACCCGGAAGGGCTGGCCGGTTACCTGGGTGATGGATTGGACCGGCATCAGATAAGTTGAGCGCAAAATAACGCTAAGCTGGCCGGAGTTCATCTCAACACAGACGACCTTTTTGTAACGGTTCATAATGTCTTGCAAGCCTCTGGGCAAAGGCCACAATTGTCGCAAATGAACATGACCGATACGATCATTTTCATCCATGAGATCCAAAACCGTTTGCCGGATCGGACCATAAGTCGATCCCCAGCCAACGATAAGAAGGTCACCGTCTTCAGCTCCGGTTTCGATTTCGATGGGTTCTTGCCGCTTTAGGATGGCTTGAACTTTTTCGGCTCTCAGGTCTGTCATTTGCTGGTGGTTGACCGGGTCATAGGAGATGTTGCCGGTGTTCAGATCCTTTTCCAGCCCGCCGACGCGATGTTCAAGCCCCGGCAGACCCGGTGTCACCCAGGGCCGGGCAAGTGTTTCGGAATTTCGCTCAAACGGATCGGCCGGCCCATTGACGCTGTTTCGGATTTTAAAGCTGTTGAGTCTGTGCTCGTCAGGAGGAGTCCAGTCGCTTGCGGCATTGGCCAGGAAAGCATCGGACAGAACGATAACCGGGCACATGGACTGGACGGCGATTTCGGCCGCTTCGAGCATGATCCAGTAACAATCCGCAGGCGTTTTCGGGGCGAGAACCGGTAGTGGCGATTCTCCGTGGCGCCCGAATATGGCCATCAGCAGGTCCGATTGCTCGGGCTTGGTTGGCATACCGGTCGAAGGACCGGCCCGCTGGACATCGATCACGATAAGTGGAATTTCCGCAGTGACCGCCAGACCCATTCCTTCGGTTTTCAGAGACAGGCCCGGACCGGAGCTTGTTGTAATCCCCAGGGCGCCGGCATAAGAAGCGCCTATGGCCATGCAGACCGCGGCAATTTCATCTTCGGACTGAACCGTTCTGACGGCTTCAGGCTTTCTCGCGAGTTCATGCAAAAGATTGGAGGCGGGTGTGATGGGATAGGAACAGTACATCACCTGCCGCTCACTCAGGGAAGAAATTTGCGCAATACCCTCGGCCATGGCCTGAGTTCCGGAAATCATCCGATGCCGGGCCATGTCCGGCTCTCTCGCGGTTCCAACTCGGGACTGGAGAGGACTTATTTCCAGAGTTTCGCCATAGGCATGGCCGGCTTTGAGGGCTTTGATATTGGCGGTCGCAAGCTCCGAGTCCGGGCCGAACTTCTCCCGGATCCAGGCCTCGGTCTTGTCCAGTTCCATTTCCGCCATCCATAGGATGAGACCAAGGGCCCAGAAGTTTTTGGCACGCAGAGCGTTTTTCCGGCCAAGTTCGAGCTCGGCTAGGGTTTCAAGGGTTCGCTGGGAGATGTCGATGACGATGACCTGGTAATCCGCGAGATAGTCGGTTTCCAGAGGATTTTCTTCGAAACCGGCCTTGGTCAGTCCTCTCTTATCGAATGATCCCTGATCGACAATGATCGTGCTGCCTTTCCTGACATTGTCGAGATTTGTTTTCAAAGCGGCCGGATTGAAGGCGACGAGCACGTCAGCTTCGTCACCCGGCGTTAATACATCCGGTGGGCCGAACTGGATCTGGTAGGCGGAAACTCCAAAGGTCGTGCCAACGGGTGCGCGAATTTCAGCCGGAAACTCCGGCAGAGTCATGAAATCGGTACCGTCCCGCGCCGCAGATTTAGCAAACTCCAGCCCCACAAGCTGGATGCCGTCACCTGAGTCGCCGGCAAACCGGACGACCTGACGCCGGGATTTCAATTGAGATAATTTGTCTTCAGCAATTGTCATTTTACAAACCAGACCAGTTCCGAGGAAAATTTTTTAATCCAATTTGCAGATCGGCAATAATTTCTCAATCTCCGGCGCAAATCAGAATTCTTCCCGACGACGTAATTTTCTCCATGAATTCAGTACGTTGTACGTGGCATATTTTCAAAAGAAGTCAAGCCTATTTGAATCAGCGATAGCTGAGAAAATTCGGCGCATGTCATCCTATCCGACAAATTATACGGTTCCCAAATAATTTCAAGTTCATTTGTGTACTAACAAATAATGCGCCGGGTTTTCGACCCATGGCTGGAATGTCTAGAGACCCGGAGAGAGGGTCTTGCCGGCGGAATTTTCGCAATTTTTGGAGAAGTTAGAAATTTGTGAACTTTCAGTGATGGGGATGTGAAACGTGTTCTGTCTAATGGTTCGAAGTCATCCCGGCCAAGCTGGACAGGGTGTTCTCGGCCATTTTGGATCGTTCCGTTCCATCCGACCGAAGCGCTGGCAGCGA
>JANQOC010000150.1 GCA_028279265.1 Hyphomicrobiales bacterium | reverse complement strand
CGACAACTGTGAGATGGAAGTTCACCTGATTGTTCCGATTGCGATGGAAGAGAAGCTTCGATTCGCGATCCGGGAAGGTGGTCGTACGGTTGGTGCCGGCGTGGTGGCCTCGATCATAGAATAAGGAAATGGATGCGGGCGTCTGAATAAATCAGGCGCCCGACAAATTATTGGGTGATTGTATGAGTTGCGGATTGTTGTTGATCCGTCAACTGGTCGATTAGAAAGTTTGAGATCCAATTTGCCGGAAATTTTAGGAGTGTAGCTCAATTGGCTAGAGCACCGGTCTCCAAAACCGGGGGTTGGGGGTTCGAGTCCCTCCACTCCTGCCAGATGAGCTCAGAGGTCAATTCAGAGGTCCGTAGAGAGAAATTTGAAGACAATCAAATTTGCTTTCAAATCTCCAATGAGTTGGCGGAGCGATCTGAACGAAAACAACAGGCGTTGAAAGGGTATCCAAATGGCTAAAACCAATCCGCTGGAATTTGTTCAAGAAGTCCGGAACGAGACATCGAAAGTAACATGGCCAACGCGGAAGGAAACCATCATCACCACCGTCATGGTCTTTATAATGGTGATGCTGTCAGCGCTGTTTTTCTTGGCAGCGGACCAAGTCCTGAGTTGGGGTGTCACGCAACTCCTGAATATCGGTCGGTAGGTTCTCCAACCCAAACGAAAACGAAGCGCAAGAGTATCTGCTGAATACAAAAGTTGAGATATTGACATGACCAAGCGGTGGTACATCGTTCACGCCTATTCGAATTTTGAGAAGAAAGTCGCCGAATCCATAAAGGAGCGTGTCGAAGCCGCCGGTCTTGAAGATTTGTTTGAAGAAGTGCTGGTGCCGATGGAAGAGGTTGTGGAAGTGCGCCGCGGCCGCAAAGTAAATTCGGAACGCAAATTTTTTCCGGGTTACGTGCTGGTCAAAATGGATATGACGGATCAGGCCTATCATTTGATCAAGGATACGCCCAAGGTCACCGGATTTCTTGGTACCGACAATAAGCCGATCCCGATTTCCGATGAGGAAGCCGGACGTATCCTGCATCAGGTCAAGGAGGGCGTCGAGAGACCCAAACCGTCCGTGACCTTTGAGATCGGAGAGCAGGTTCGTGTGGCGGATGGACCCTTTGCCTCCTTTAACGGTCATGTCGAGGAAGTCGATGAGGAACGCGCACGTTTGAAAGTTGCGGTTTCCATATTTGGGCGGATGACGCCCGTTGAACTTGAATACGGTCAGGTCGAAAAGCTCTGATCGGAAAAGTGTGGGAGGTTCGCCCGGTTAAGCCATGGCCGAGCAAATCGCACCACGCCCCTTTTGTAAAAACGCAGATAAAGAGAAAGGGATTTAAATGGCGAAGAAGATCGAAGGTTACCTGAAACTGCAGGTTCCTGCAGGACAGGCGTCACCGTCCCCGCCCATCGGGCCGGCTCTGGGGCAGCGGGGCATAAATATTATGGAGTTTTGCAAGGCTTTTAATGCCGCGACCCAGGATAAAGACACGGGATCGCCGATTCCGGTTCAGATAACCATATTCCAGGACAAGTCGTTTACCTTTGAAATGAAGACGCCACCGGCCTCTTATTTCCTGAAAAAAGCGGCCAAACTGAATAAGGGATCCCAGGAACCCGGCAGAGAGTCCGTCGGAACCGTTACCAAAGATCAGCTGAAGGAAATCGCTGAAGCTAAAATGGTCGACCTGAATGCCAACGACGTTGACCAGGCGATGAAAATTATTGCCGGATCCGCCCGATCTATGGGCCTTCAGGTGCAGGAGTAGAGCCAATGTCAAATCGAGGAAAGCGTTACAGAAATGCCGCCGAAAGTGTCGATCGAACGAAGCTTTATTCCATTGAGGAAGCCGTTAAGCTTGTAAAGTCAAAGGCCTCGGTCAAGTTTGATGAGACGGTCGAAGTTGCGATGAACCTGGGCGTTGATCCGCGCCATGCGGATCAGATGGTTCGTGGTGTTTGCCAGCTTCCCAACGGCTCGGGCCGGTCTGTTCGCGTGGCCGTTTTTGCCAAGGATGACAAGGCCGAGGAAGCCAAAGCAGCCGGCGCGGATATTGTCGGCGCTGAAGACCTGGTAGAGAAAGTTCAAAGCGGGGATATTGAATTCGATCGGTGCATCGCAACCCCGGATATGATGCCGCTTGTCGGTCGCCTGGGGAAAGTTTTAGGTCCCCGAGGGCTCATGCCTAATCCCAAGGTCGGCACAGTGACACCCGATGTGGCGGAAGCCGTGAAATCAGCGAAAGGCGGTGCGGTTGAATTTCGAGTTGAGAAAGCCGGGATTGTTCATGCAGGCGTCGGCAAAGTCAGTTTTTCCGAAGAAGCCCTGATTGAAAATATCAAGGCCTTAACGAATGCCGTGGTCAGAGCCAAACCCAGCGGCGCCAAAGGTGCTTATCTGAGGAAAGTGGCCGTCAGTTCAACCATGGGACCCGGTGTCAAAGTCGAAGTGAATAGTGTCGCAGGAATTGCGGAATAAAGGAGATTAATTGGATTCGGGCGAATTCTTTTCGCCCGTGTCGAGGTCGGGAACAATTGTTTCGACCTCATCCTGTCCGAGATTGCGGGTGCCGATTGCTGAAAAGTCATCGGCTTAAGCCTTAAGGGGCCTGCATGAGATGGGAGACAAGCTGATAATCAAGGGTCGATAGGCCCGCAAATCGGTTTGAACCTCGTAAAAGCCCAATCGGTCTGAATGGTCGGGGTGGACAGGCGAAGAAGGCTATCTCGAGATGGAATTGAGCGAGAGATGTAAAAGTTCCGTCGGGGTAGTTGGGCTTAACCGGCTTTCCTTAGATAGGGAAGCCAAACTGGAGAAAATGAGGTGGATAGAGCAAGAAAACAAGAGCTCGTAGCAACGCTTCACGAAACGCTTTCTAATACGGGCGTGATCGTTGTGGCCCATTACTCTGGTCTTTCGGTTGCCAAAATGACGGAACTTAGACGTCAGATGCGGCAGGCCGGAGGTCAGGTAAAGGTGGCTAAGAACCGACTTGTGAAGATTGCCCTTGAAGGAACCGATGTCAGTGGGATCAGTGAATTGTTCACAGGTCCGACCGTTATCGCCTATTCGGACGATCCCGTTACCGCTCCCAAAATTGCAGTCGAATTTGCCAAGGACAATGAAAACCTTGTCATTTTGGGCGGATCGATGGGGCCGACGGTTTTGGATTCCGACGGGGTCAAATCTTTGGCAAGTCTGCCTTCCCTGGATGAGCTCAGGGGTAAACTTGTCGGGTTGCTGCAGGCACCGGCAGGAAAAATTGCACAGGTTGTTAATGCGCCCGCGGGTCAATTGGCTCGGGTTATGAGCGCATACAGCCAAAAAGATGAAGCCGCCTAAGGGCGACAATACAGACAGAAAATTCAAATTACAGGAATTAGTAAAATGGCAAACCTAGAACAAATTGTAGATGATCTCTCAAACCTGACCGTACTTGAAGCGGCGGAGCTTTCAAAACTTCTTGAGGAAAAATGGGGCGTTTCCGCTGCGGCACCTGTTGCGGTGGCCGCTGTTGGAGGAGCCGCAGGCGCAGATGGCGGTGCCGCTGAAGAGAAAACCGAGTTCGATGTTGTTCTGGCATCCTTTGGCGACAAGAAAATCAACGTCATTAAGGAAGTCAGAGGCATCACCGGATTGGGCCTGAAAGAGGCCAAGGAACTGGTTGAAGGCGCTCCGGGCAATCTGAAAGAAGGCGTCTCGAAAGAGGAAGCCGAAGAAATCAAGAAGAAGCTCGAAGAGGCTGGAGCCACAATCGAGTTGAAATAACTTCACACAACGATCGGGGCTGCGGTTTCATCGCGGCCCCAACCCAGACGATTGGAATATTTGCAGGAACACCTCCAACGACTATGACGATCCACCAGCGAGATACGATCCCCTTCGTCATCATTGCCGTCATGGAAGTAGGAATGTCTTAAAAAGGAGCCGATATGGCTGAGACTTTTATAGGCCGAAAACGTATCCGAAAAACATTTGGCAAGATCGCCGAAGTGGCTGAGATGCCAAATCTGATTGAAGTTCAGAAACAGTCCTATGAACAGTTTCTGATGGTCAATGAGCCCGAAGGCGGGCGACCGGATACCGGCCTTCAGGCGGTTTTTTCCTCGGTTTTTCCAATCAACGATTTCTCCGAGAAATCTATTTTGGAATTTGTGAGCTACGAGTTTGACCAGCCCAAATATGATGTCGAAGAGTGTCAACAGCGGGGCATGACCTATGCCGCGCCGCTGAAGGTCACGCTGCGCCTGATTGTTTTTGATATCAACGAGGAAACAGGGGCCCGATCCGTCAAGGATATTAAAGAGCAGGATGTCTACATGGGGGATATACCCTTCATGACATCGAACGGGACATTCGTCATCAACGGCACCGAACGAGTTATCGTTTCGCAAATGCACCGATCCCCGGGGGTCTTCTTTGACCATGACCGCGGCAAGTCTCATTCGTCGGGCAAGTTGCTGTTTGCGGCACGTATCATACCCTATCGCGGCTCCTGGCTCGATTTCGAGTTCGATGCCAAGGACCTGGTTCATGTCCGCATCGACCGTCGTCGAAAACTCCCTGTTACGACATTGCTTTATGCCCTCGGCCTCGATGACGAGGATATCCTGTCGACCTTCTACGATACCGTTAACTTCAAGGCGGTGGAAAATGGCTGGAAGGTTCCGTTCAACGGTGAGCGGATGAAAGGGCAGAAACCGGTAAGCGATCTTATCAATGCGCAAACCGGTGAAGTCGCCATCGAAGCCGGACGAAAAGTAACCGCGCGCCTGGTCAACAAACTGATTGAGGGAGGCCTCAAGGACCTGCTGGTTACCGATGAGGATCTTTACGGCCGCTATCTCGCCGAAGATATCGTCAACATGAAAACCGGCCAGATTTATGCGGAAGCCGGAGATGAAATTTCGGAAGAAACCCTGGAGGAATTGAGGGAGTTGAAGATCAAGTCTCTCCCGCTTCTGGATATTGACCATATTTCGATTGGCGCTTTTATCCGCAACACGCTTGCGGCGGACAAGAATGCGAACCATGAGGAAGCGCTTCTCGATATTTATCGTGTTATGCGCCCAGGTGAGCCGCCAACACCCGAAACCGCGCAGAATTTGTTTAATTCCCTGTTCTTCGATCCGGA
>JANQOC010000143.1 GCA_028279265.1 Hyphomicrobiales bacterium | reverse complement strand
ACGAGGCGCCTATTAACGTGGCCCTCACCGGCGACAGCGTCGATGAGAACCTGGCGGCGGGAACCCTCGTGGGAACCGTCTCGGCCTCGGACCCGGATGCCGGCGACAGCTGGACCTATTCGATCACCGATGCCTCGGGTAACTTTACCATTGACCCCAACAGCGGCGAGATCCGCACGACAGGTGCGCTGGACCATGAGGCCCAGGACAGCTACACCGTCACCATAGCGGCCACCGACGCCGGCGGGCTCACGACATCGCAGACAGTGACCCTCAATGTCAACGACATCAACGAAGCGCCCGTTAATGTCGCCCTCACCGGCGACAGCGTTGATGAGAATCTGGCGGCGGGAACCCTCGTGGGTACCGTCTCGGCGTCCGACCCGGATGCGGGAGACAGCTGGACCTATGCGATCACCGATGCTTCCGGCAACTTTACCATCGACCCCAATAGCGGTGAGATCCGCACGACAGGTGCCCTGGATCACGAAGCCCAGGACAGTTACACCGTCACGGTCTCCGCTACCGATGCCGGCGGGCTTACGACCAGCCAGACGGTCACCCTCAATGTCAACGACATCAATGAAGCCCCTTACGATATCACGCTGGATTCGACGGCTGTCGCGGAAAATTCTGCCGGTGCTATCATCGGCAACATAGCCACATTTGATGTGGACAGCGGCAGCGAACCATTTGGACAGCACGCTTATACATTTTCCGACAATCGTTTCGAAGTTGTCGGTGGCCAGCTGAAACTGAAAGATGGTGAAAGCCTGGATTTTGAATCCGGAGAGACTTCGCACCCCATATCCCTCAATTTCTCAACGGACATCCAGAATGAGGCCGCATCAGGTTCGGATATTGTCATCTCCGGTGTTCCGACCGGGGCAGTTCTGTCCGCCGGAACGGATAATGGTGGAGGTGTATGGACTGTATCGGGATCGGATCTTTCAGGCCTGACCTTAACGCCAGGTTCCAGTCACTATACATCCATCGACTTATCGGCCACAGCCCAAAGCACCGACACGGTGCTGGATGTCAATTTCGACAGTGGCAGCGACGGCTTCACCTATGTCGACGATGCATTCCGCTCGACGAGTGCACCGGGCTATGCCGACGGCGCTCATGATATAAGCGGCGGCAACAGCGGCGGGGGTCTGGATGTCTCCGTGGGGGGAATCGACGATAGTGATATTCTGGGCATGTCCGGCGGATGGTCTGTCGATTTTACAGTATCGGATTCGGGACCGACGAGCGTGACCTTCAGTTATCAGATGGTCATGGCTTCGGATTTTGAAAGCGATGAATTCGGCGAAGTCCTGGCATCCATTGACGGAACCCTGGTTGGTCAGGGGGGCAATGACTACGTCCATCACTTGGACGGTGACGGAAATGGCGGCTCGGCGATGGATACCGGATGGCAGACCGTTACTCTCGACCTCGGAAATCTGGCAGCGGGAACCCATACGCTGGTGCTGGGCGGCTATAACAATAAGAAAACATACAATAATGAGGACATCCAGTTCAGCTTTGATGATGTAAGCGTCACTGTTGATAATTCGGTTTCCGATAATATTTCCGTGGATCCCATTTCCACAATGGATCTGGAAATCACGACCACGGATATTAACGGATCCGGTCTCTCCTACAGTGAGACCGTAACGCTTTCCCTGTCGGACACGAATGATGCGCCGGAAAGTCTCGGCCTAACCGGTGGAAGCGTTGGTGAAAACCTGGCTGCCGGCGCTATTGTCGGTACGGTTTCCGCCACGGATCCCGATTCAAGCGACCCACTGACTTATGGACTCGTGGATCCCTCCGGCAACTTTACGATCGATTCGGTCACTGGTGTCATTACAACGACCGGACCGCTGGATTTTGAAACTCTGAACAGTTACGGCGTGCAGATAACCGCAACCGATAGCGGCGGTCTGACAACCACTCAATCCGTTAATCTCGTCGTTACCGACTCAAACGATGCACCGGTTACATCCGACGCCAGCTTCACGACCCTGGAAGACACGACTTATACGTTTTCCGTTTCCGATTTCTCTTTCTCCGACCAGGATGCCGGTGCGGTATTTGACCACATAACCATTGATAGCTTACCGACGACCGGCACGCTTACACTTGCCGGTGCCCCGGTGACTGCGGGTCAATCCATCGATGTGTCGCAGATTTCGCAGCTGTCCTACACACCTGGTGACCAGCTTTCGGGAACAAATGTCGGATCGTTCGGCTTCACGGTTTCGGATGGCTTTACCGACAGCGCGGTGCAGACTGTTTCTTTCGATGTAACCGCCGATGCGGATATACCGACGCTGACCCTGAACCAGGTTTCGCAGCAGGTCATCGGCGGTGGCGCTTCGACTCAGAGCGATTTTGAAGGCGTAGATCTCAGCCTGATCACCGGACTGGGTTTCGTTGAATCTCTCTCAGGCTGGCAGACGGATTCCGATGCTATTGAGCTTCGCTCAGAGACCCTGCCGGACTCTTCAACCAATCAGTTCATTGAGCTCAACGATGATGCCATCGACTACTACGATGACGCTGCAAATATCTGGCGCAATGTCGATACGACCAACACGGCGTCTTATGAGCTGTCGTTCGATTTTGCCGGCCGGCCGGGCTATGGGGCTGCGGTTAACCACATCCAGGTTCTCTGGGACGGCGTTGTCGTCGCGGACATCTCCGATGATGCAACCGGAGACGGCACGCCTAACTGGCAATCCCACACGGTGAACCTGACCGGCGACGGTGACCTAACGCGGCTGGAGTTCGTGACCGTCGGTACGGCTATCAATTACGGTCGCGGCATGTTCGTCGACAATATCGAGATTGTCGAGACGCTGCCCCTCAACCAGTCCGGTGGACTGGAGGATCAGCCTATTCAGCTCCCTGAAATCGTTGGGGCGACGATAGATACGGACGGGTCCGAGACATTGTCTTATACAATTTCTCAAATACCGGATGGTGCCATTCTTTCGGACGGTACAAACAGCTATACGGCAACAGCGACCGCTACCTCTACGGATGTGACCGGATGGCAGCTCGACAATCTGACAATTACGCCGCCCAGCGGATTCAACGGCCAGTTCACTCTCGATGTAGAGGTTACCTCGACGGAATCTGTCGGCGGTGACAGTGAATCGACGTCGACGACGATTACCGTCGATGTGGTCGATGATGATCAGACTCTTACCGGAACTTCCGGCATAGATGTCATGATGGGGGGCACTGGCGATGACACCATCAGTGGCCTTGATGGAAACGATGTATTCAACGGGCGCGCTGGAGACGATAACCTCTATGGCGGCGACGGTGACGATATCTTTATCTTCCAGGAAGGAAACGGTAATGATTTCGCCGATGGCGGCAGTGGTGCAAGCTGGGTTGACACAGTTCTTCTGCAAGACAGCGCCGGTGGAGACAATATCGGAACCTTTGGAACGGACTGGACCATGGTCCTGACCCAGGGTACGGCAACCTTGAACGGTGACGGATTTGACCTGTCACAGGATTCCGATGGTTACGTCATCCTGCAGGACGGGAGCCGGATTGATTTCGGTGATATCGAACGCATTGAATGGTAAGTCTCCATACCCTTGCATCCGCCTGTCATTAATGATGAAATTTAGGCACCGTTAGCCCTAGAAATTAATTTTAATTTCATAAGGTTGCGGCAATTGCTTCCGCCATTTGCTAAGAAAGTTCTTTGCGATAAATGAATCATTTGTCGCTCTTTTGCGAATGAACGAGATCAACTGAAAAATATCCTTCATGAAACTACATGAATCACAAATTAAGGCGACCGCCAGCGAGAACGCCCTGACTTACATTGAATCGGCCTGGGAAGAGGCTCTGCAAGACGGACTGGATTCCAACATTTTGGCAAATGTCACCATATATGCCGCCCTTAGGGATATGGTCGCCATGTATGGAGAAGTCAGAGTGTCCCAGATCACAGAGAAACTCGCGACGCGTATCCGCAATGGTGAATTTACCAAATTTGGCACGCTTCACTGAGGTCTTCGTCGACTCCCGCCTCGGAACCACCTCCGTCATCATCCTCATCGCTTTTATTAGGGTAAACTGATCCCGATCGGTTATTGATTAACGCCGACAGTGATCGAGGGTCCTCTTTATCCAAGTGATGGAACACAAGATCCGACGCCGCTACGCTAATTCAAAAAAAAATAGGCGTCCGTTAATCCTTTGCGTGTAATTCGCCGTGGATTCCGTTATTATGGTACAAGAAATATATTTTTCTGTTCCATTTCTTATCCCAAATCAATGACCGCTTTGTTGCACTAACGCCTTGCCCGGGCCATTCCACATTCTCCTGCGGACCTGACCTGAGCCCACCTGCAGCAAGCCAAGTCGTTGATTGAAACCAAGAACGAGCCCCAATGAAAGAAAAATACGTCATTTACTATTGCGGGTTTCTGATTGGCTTCTCTGCTTTTTCCATTGACATCATGCTGCCGTCTTTCGAAGACATGCGCACGGATTTGGGCACATCCATGGAACTCGCCCAAATGAACATTACGATTTATATTTTCGCCTTCGGGCTCGGCCAGTTGTTCTTTGGGCCCCTGTCGGACAAGGTCGGACGCAAACCTGCCCTCTATATCGGCATCATACTTTACATTATCGGTGCGATCTCGGCCCTGGTCGCTCCCACGATCGAGTTTGTCCTCGCCGGCCGCGTTCTCCAGGGATTTGGCGGTGCCAGTTGCCAGTCCGTCGGACGAGCCATAATCCGGGACTGTTACAGTGGCATGCAACTCGCCAGAAACATGTCGATCGCCATGGCCATCTTTGCCTTCGGCCCGATTGTCGCACCGTTTCTCGGCTTTGGATTGACCAAGATCGGCGGTTGGCAACTCGTGTTCACCGGCATGCTTACGTTCGGTGTGATAATCCTTGCTGTCACACCGAAAATTCCGGAAACCCTCAAAAAAGCGAACCCCAATGCATTGAAGCCGAGTCATATCGGGCAGGCGTCCATCCGCGTCCTGTCAAACCGGCAATCGCTCTATTTTCTAATTGTGTCCGCAGTTCTTATGTCTTCCATGCTGTCATTTGTGACCAATGCGGCACGTCTCTACGAAGCGCTGGACATTCGCGGACTGGCTTTCGCCGCGGGTTTCGCGTTTATCGGCTCCGGGATTATTGCCGGTCAGTTCATTAACCAGAATATGCTGACGCGATTTGGCCAGACACGCTCAATGGCGGTGTCAACGAACTGGATGATGACCTGTATGGGTCTCATGGTCCTGTTCATTCTTTTAGGCTGGTTAAATTTCTGGTGGTTTACGGTTTTCATGTTCGTGTTTGGAACATTTTTCCTGATCTGCTATGCCAACAGTCTCAGCCTCGTCATCGATCCCCATGGGGATATCGCCGGATTTACATCATCGTTCTATGGATTTTTTGTGCAGGTATTTTCGTCGACTCTCGTATCCCTGCTGACACTGGCTTTTCAGGGACTGCCTTTATACTGGTCACTCTATATGTGCTTTGTAACGGCCATCGTATTATTGCTTATCCGCCATTGGCACATTACCAAGCATGCCGATACTGCGGTGAACGAATTAGATTCGAAATCAGCGGGAGGGGAGTAAGATTCCCGGCAAGGGTGACGCCTTACAGATCAGGCCGTCGCCTTGGTAAAAACTTCACCCTTGTAAAACGAGGCGGCGACAGCAAAAAACATGGACAACAGCATAAATATACCGGGGACGATAAGTGCCCCGCTTTGATAGCCGAGGTCCAGGATCCAACCGACGACCACAGCACCGATGGCGCCGCCAATTCCAAATCCCGCATTTACAAAGCCAAAAGCCTGAGCCACGGCCCGATCCGGCGAGACAGCGCGCACCAGGACATCCCGTGACGGAGTCATAAAACCGACGGCGAAACCGGTCACAAAAAACGTCGCGATAATCAGCGTCAGGGGAAAGCCTATGATGGCAATCAGGAACAGGGTAAACGCCGAAATCGTGTAGCCCGCAGCCGCGGTGATATCGAGACGGGAAAATTTATGCGCCACCAATCCGCCCACGAAAATACCGGCAATGATCCCCCAGAGATAACTCGGCAAAATTAAGCTCACGCTTGCGTAGGAAAATCCGTACTTTTCAATCAATGCTGAAATCGCATGGTTTGTCAGGCCCGAATTTGCCATGGCGTGGAAGGTATAGAAACCGAACATCAGGAGAATGGAGGGGACCATAAAAATTGCCGACAGGGGAACGGCCTCCTGCTTTTTCTCGGAGGGCGCCGGTTCGGCTTTTTCATCATCCGAAAGTCTGTTGATATTCAAAAACAGTATCAGCGTCGAAATGAGCCCGAATATTCCGAGAACAAGCGTTGCGGACTGCCAACCCCAGTTCAAGCCGATGGGAACAACGACCAAAGGAGCGACCGCAAATCCGGCAAAACCCCAGAAGGCATGGATGGCAAAGGCCCGGCCCAACCGATGTTTATCAACGGCTTTGCTGAGAATGGAATAATCACAGGGATGAAATACGCCGTCGGCAGCGCCGGCCAGACCCGCCAGTATGTAGATCCAGAAAATGGACGGGGCAAATCCCATGAGACAAAAACAGAGGGACACAATCGCGAGCCCCGGAATCAGGATATACTTTGCGCCAAATCGGTCAACGATCACGCCCAGAGGGTATTGTGTGAGCGCTGAAACAATGCCGAATACTGCCGTGATGCCGCCAAGAGCGGCATAGCTCACCTGGAAGTCCTGGCGCATCAGGGGAAAGAGAGGCGGCAGGGTCAGAATAAAGAGGTGGCTGCAAAAATGCGCAAGGGAAATGAGCGAAACAACAGCGCGTTCGCCGGAATTTAATCGAGGTTCCATGAAAGCCTTTGGGTTTGAAGTTCAACCCTTATCAGTAAGCCGTTGTGAATTCCAGTCAGTTTACCTACAAATAGTGAAAATGTCGCAAGACAAAAAACTGGCGTCAGGGAAATAAAAATCGCATGCGCACGACAATTGGAAATTTTGATTACATCGTCATTGGTGCCGGCTCCGCCGGATGTGTCGTAGCCAATCGGCTTTCCCAGGACCCCGAAAATTCCGTTCTCTTGCTGGAAGCCGGAGGCAGTGACAACTACCACTGGATACATATCCCTGTCGGATATCTTTACTGCATGGGTAACCCGCGCACCGACTGGGGTTACAAGACTGCGGAGGAACCGGGACTTAACGGACGCGCGCTGGACTATCCCCGGGGACGTGTCATGGGCGGGTGTTCCTCTATTAACGGTATGATCTATATGCGCGGCCAGGCCCGCGACTACGATTTGTGGCGGCAGATGGGCAATGCCGGCTGGGGGTGGGATGATGTTCTGCCCTACTTTATGAAATCAGAGAACCAGACGGCCATTGAACCCGGTGACACCCATGGTACCGGCGGTGAGTGGCAAGTGGAGAATCAGAGACTGTCCTGGGAAATACTGGATGCATTTATGGAGGCCGCCAATCAGGCAGGCATTCCAACGACAAATGATTTCAACTCAGGGAACAATGAAGGTGTGGGATATTTTCATGTGAACCAGAAACGGGGAATCCGCTGGAACACATCGAAAGCTTTTCTCCGCCCGATCCGGAACCGAAAAAACCTGACAATTGTTCAGCATGCCCACGTCGAAAAACTATCGTTTCTGGATAAGAGAGCGGAAAAGGTACTTTTTGAACGCAAGGGACAACAGGTGGAGGCCACAGCTAACGGGGAGATCATTCTTTGCGCCGGCGCCATAGGCTCGCCGCAAATTCTGCAACTTTCCGGCATTGGCCCGGGAGAGCACCTCTCATCAATGAGCATTCCCATCCAGCATGATTTGCCGGGAGTGGGAGAAAATCTACAAGACCATTTGCAGATTCGTTGTGCCTATAAAGTAAGTCATACGACAACACTGAACAGTCGGGCCAACAGCTTATTCGGCAAGATGGGGATCGCGCTTGAATATCTTTTCAATCAAAGCGGGCCGATGTCCATGGCGCCTTCCCAACTCGGCTGTTTTGTCAAATCGGATGCAAGCCGGGACACCCCGGATCTGGAATACCATGTTCAGCCCCTTTCTCTAGACAAGTTCGGAGAACCGCTGCATGCATTTGATGCGTTAACGGCAAGCATCTGCAATCTGCGCCCGGAGTCTCGTGGATCGGTAAAAATTGTAAATTCCAACTATCTTTCTCACCCTGAAATACGACCCAATTACCTGTCGACACAAGGAGACCGGCAAACAGCCGCACGAGCGGTGAAAATCACGCGCCAAATCATGTCACAACCGGCTCTGAAGAGGTTTTCTCCCGAAGAATTCAAGCCGGGCCTGGAATATCAGTCGGAAGAAGAACTCGTCCGCCTGGCCGGCGATATTGCGACGACAATTTTTCACCCCGTCGGAACCTGCAAAATGGGTTCGGATTCTCAAGGAGTTGTCGATAGCGAGCTCAGGGTCCACGGACTTCAAGGCTTGCGAGTGGTCGATGCATCGATAATGCCGGTGATAACATCCGGAAATACGAACGCACCGACGATAATGATTGCGGAAAAAGCCAGTGACATGATTCTCAGCGCTTAAAATTTATCGGCGAGAAATATGGGTTGCCGCCTTTATCCGGTCCATAGATCAGAAGTGGATCCGGCAGGCATTCGCAGGTTGAATTTCAGGGATTGCAGTAGAAGCAGCAACTGGTACCGGTTTTTGAGCCCGAGCTTTTCCAGGACAGGTCGAAGATCGCATTCTGCAAATTGGTGTAAATTTTCAACATTGCCAGAACGATCGGACCGGGTGGTGTTGATTTGGCGGACGAGATTCAAAATAGCTTCTCGTTCAGCTGTTTTCAGATCGAAGTTCTCA
>JANQOC010000142.1 GCA_028279265.1 Hyphomicrobiales bacterium | reverse complement strand
ATCCCTTTTTTAAATTAATTCCTGCATGGGATGAGAAAATCGGGAATTCTGGCAAAGCCCGGAAATTTATCACTATTTTCAAAGCGGTTGGCGCATTTGGATTCATCCGGACCAGACCCGCAGAATCTGCTGCCCTGCGAGAAGCAGACCGGAGGCCAGGAGCAAGACCAGGATGACGGTCTTGAATACTTTTTCACTGACACCGAGGTAGATTGTCGAGCCCATCCAGGCGCCGAGTAATGTGATCGGCAGGCAGAATAAGGCGATGACAATCACTGACAGGTTCATTTGTCCTGTCACGGCCATGGCCAGACTTGCAAAACTCAAAACAACGAGATTGAACGGTTGGTAGGTTGCCCTTTGCTGATCTTTCGTCCCGCCTTGCAATTGTAACCAGATCAGAGGCAGCGGGCCGGACAGGCCGGCAAATCCGCCGAGAAAACCACCACCGGCGCCGATCATGCCGTCACTTGCCTTCCCCCCGCGATTTCTCAGTTTCAAATTTTTGGCAAAGAACAGCAGGTAAACCGCATAGATGACCAGAAACACCCCGATGAGCAGTTTCAGATTGTCGGGAGAAACAAGTTACAGAAACCAGACCCCCAGAGGAACCCCGATCACCGCTCCGGCGAGATATGGATAAACGCGTCGCCATTCGAAGGACTTTCTCAAGCTGATCAGGCCAACGATCTGGGCGGCCACAGAGGCAAGGGCCACCAGCGGGGGAACGAAAGGGGCGGGAAGTACATGGAACCAAAGACCGGAAGACACCAGACCCGTTCCGAATCCGGCAAACCCTGTCGTAAATCCGCCAATGAATGCGCCCAACAGGACGATCAGCAGAGTTGGAAGTTCCGGCAATCCGATACCCATGTTCCTCACCCGAGGTCAGTTTTTATGGTCCAAAACAAAATTCCAACCTGGAGACCATTGTTCAGCTTTGTTGCGGTTGTGAATGACTGAGCCATATCAAACTTTCGACGATTAGGCATCGGCAGATTGGCGTTGCGCTCTCATGGACTTTATCATTTGGACAATTTGGTATTGCCCTCGATTTATCGACCCTCACCAAAGTTTGTAGGCTGGCAGTGCGGGAACATGCTAAAATTCCCGTTGAAATCGGGGAAGAAAGAAAATCAGAGAACACAGAAATAGAAGATGGATCATATTGAAGAGGCTGCTTTCATATCCGTGGGACGGGCCTGTGGTTTTGCCGGTCTAGCGGCTTTTTGCCTAATGTTCGGGCTGAGTTTTGATCCCATTCTCGCGCTCAAAACCGGCGGTATATTTTGCATTGGCATAACCCTTATTCTCGCATTTTACGCACTGCGGGCACGCAGCCGACCTTACAAGCGGACGGAAACCTGGCTGCTGTTGTCAAAGGCGCACCGGCCCCCATCTGAAATTGCGCAAAAAGTGATCGGTGAAGCCCTGAGAGATACGTATTTGTGGTTTGCCAAACAAGCGGCGATTATTTCAATTCTCGTCTGGGGTCTGGCTTTCCTTCTCCAAGTTCTGGGAATTCAGTGGGGACTGGGGAGGTCATAGATAGGCGCAAAGCCAGGATCAGGCCGGTTACAATGCGAGAAAACTTCTTTGTTCTCAGTTGCGGAGATCTGTAAATTCACTCATATTCGAGTCTAATCCCCTCCTGTATCCCAGGACGAAAGTACAAAGCCTATGTCAAAAGCATCTCCTTACATCCCGCAAGGTGTCATCCCCGCGGCGCTGCTCGCCTTTAACGAAGATTTTTCCATCAATGAAAGCGAAACCCGGCGTCATTTGCGTCACGTGTCGGCGGTGCCCGGCCTATCTGCAATTACCGTTAACGGTCATTCGTCCGAGGTGCATGCCTGCACTTTCGCAGAGCAGGAAGCCATACTGGAGCTGACTTTGAACGAAATCGGCGATCAGTGTCCGATCGTCAACGGCATTTACGCAGACGGCTCTCTGGAGGCCGCGCGCATTGCGAAAATGGCCGACAAGGCCGGGGCCTCGGCCTTGCTGTGCTTCCCATCGCAGGCCATGGGCATGGGATGCGTTCAGAATCGCCCGGAAATGGCACGGGTGCATATTGAGACCATTGCCGCCGCCACCGATCTGCCATTGATTGTGTTCCATTACGGAAATGAACTCGCCTACGGCACCGAGGCTCTGGTTCAACTGGCGGAACAGATTCCGTCCGTTAAAGCCGTGAAGGACTGGTCATCTCCGCAGGTACACGAAACAAACATACGCACTCTCCAGTCCCTCTCACGTCCGGTGAATGTTCTGACAACTAATTCCGCATGGCTGCATGCTTCATTAACCATGGGTGCCAATGGGCTTCTCTCGGGAGCCGGATCAGTGATTGCAGACCTGCAGGTCGCTTTGTTTAACGCGGTGCGTCGTGACGATGTTCACAATGCCAAGAAAATCGCAGAACGAATGTGGCCAATCACCAGTGCTTTTTATGCCTCTCCCTTTGGTGATATGCACAATCGCATGAAAGAAGCCCTTGTAATTCTGGGCCGTCAGGAACGGGCCATCGTACGCCCGCCTCTTCTGAAGTTGGAGGCGTCTGAAATCGAAAGCATCACACGGGCACTGAAAAAAGCGGGGATTGAAAAGGACGGGGCACGTGATCTTTCCGATAGACAGATCGCTGCCGAGTAAATCAATCCGGTCCAATTCAAACTATTGAATTTCCCTTACCCCACTTTGCTCTATGGTTATGGGGCGAGGTTTGCTAAACCTTGTCGAAACTTCCGCGCGGTGATTATGGTTCCTGCCCGGGTCGGTTCCAAACTAGGCACCTCTGAACAGCTTGATCGGGTTTCAAACGTATTTATGGGCACGTTCGAATTGGCATTGAATGAAAGTTTATTGGTCCTCGGCGGCGCCCGTTCGGGGAAATCCCGATATGCCGAGGACATCGCGGGGCGTGCCGACCTCCCCAAAATATATGTTGCCACTGCGGAACCTCGGGACAGCGAAATGTCGCAAAGAATTGAGGAACACCAGCGGCGAAGAGCTGGCGACTGGGTGACCCTGGAGGAAGCCTATGATGTTCCAACGCTGATACAGGATCATGTTGCAAAAGAATGCACGATACTTGTTGACTGCCTGACGATCTGGCTCAGCAATCTGATGCTTGCGGAACGAAACATTGATGAGGCCATCTCAGATCTTTTAAGGGCCATAAGCGATTTCCGGGGCCGGCTCATTATGGTGTCCAACGAGGTGGGATTGGGAATTGTTCCCGACAACAAACTCGGCCGGGAATTTCGCGATCTCTCCGGAAGCATGAATCAACGAGTGGCTGCTCATGTAGACCGGGTGCAGTTTATCATCGCGGGATATCCAATGAATTTGAAGGCGGGGGATGATTGAAATGCAGTCTTTCGATGATTTCGAGCAAATAGCAGAATGTCTTCGCAATTTTCCAAAGGCGTCCCATGCCTACCAGTCGCGCGCGCGCAGGCGGCAAAAAAACCTGACAAAACCGCCGGGATCCCTGGGTAGGCTGGAGGAACTGGCGGTCTGGCTTGCAGGGTGGCAACAAAAGGAATGCCCGACCCTTGAACGTGTCCATACATTGATCTTTGCCGGCAACCACGGTGTCGCTCAACGCGGTGTCTCGGCTTTTCCCCCGTCTGTCACCGAACAGATGGTCAGAAATTTTACTGCAGGTGGGGCCGCGATAAACCAGCTATGCCAGACCTATGAGGCAAAGCTCTCCGTCATCCCCCTTCATTTGGATCAACCGACGCAGGACTTTACATCCGGGCCGGCAATGACCCATGAGGCGTGCATCGAGGCCTTGAATCGGGGGGCTGCTGCGGTCCCGGCAGATGCCGAACTCATCTTACTTGGTGAAATGGGAATCGGGAATACAACCGTCGCTGCGGCGATGGCTGCGGCACTGTTCGGTGGCAGTCCGGGAGAATGGGTAGGGCCGGGTACAGGATTGAACGCGGAGGGATTGGCGCACAAATCCGACATTGTGCAGCAAGGGCTCGACCTCCACAGGGAAGAGTTTAAATCCCCTTTCGATGTTTTGCGTTGTGTCGGCGGGCGCGAGCAGGCGGCACTTGTCGGCGCTATTATCGGGGCCCGAAGCCGGTCTATTCCGGTCCTGCTTGATGGATTCATCGTTTGTGCCGCGGCCAGCATTTTGTCTGCCCTAGAGCCGTCCTATCTGGATCATTGCCGGGTGGCGCACAATTCGGCCGAACCCGGACATGAAAAATTATTGCGATCCCTGGATAAGACGGCGATATTTGATTTAGACTTGCGTCTCGGAGAAGCCAGTGGCGCAGCACTGGCTCTCGGCATTTTACGAGGCGCGATTGCTTGTCACAATGGAATGGCGCAATTCGAAGAGGCTGCCGTTGACAAAAAAATTGAGCCCGATGAAACCGATCCTGATGCTTAAAGAACTGCATTGCGCGGTGATGTTTTTGACAAGGATCCCTTTCATTGGTCTTTGGAAGAATGATGTTTCCCTGGCGCGCTCGGTATGGGCCTTTCCCCTTGTTGGCTTGGTGGTCGGACTATGGGGGTATGGCGTCTTTGCGTTTTTCAATTTTCTGGGATTCTCCGACATATTGTCGGTAATGCTGGCAGTCGGTGGGCAGATACTTATGACCGGCGCATTACATGAAGATGGGGCGGCTGATTTTATCGATGGGTTTGGAGCCGGCAGAGATCGTACCCGCAGGCTTGAGATAATGGCCGACAGCCGCATCGGGACTTACGGTGTTCTTGGTCTGATCTTACTAATAATGCTAAAAATTTCTGCGCTGCATGAGCTGATCCAGATTGAGAAGGGACTGGCGGCCTTTATTGCCGTTGCCGCGCTAAGCCGGGCGAACTGTATTATCATCGCGCTGATCAACAGTCCGGCGCGCACTTCCGGTTTGGGCGTCGCCCTGAAGGACCTGTCCCTGGTGCGCGCCGTAGCTGGATTAATTCTTGCGCAGTTCATCACGGTGATCGTGTTAGATCCGATCACCGGCGGGCTGTTGGCGGTTATCGCAATTATTGCCAGCATATTGATGGCCGCCTGGTCGTTCCAGAAGATTGGCGGCTATACGGGCGACATTTTTGGCGCCTGCCAGGTCTTCACCGAGATCATACTTCTCCTGTTCCTGACTTTGTGGTTCTAGGGCTCCGGTGCGACGGATCAAAATGCCAGTGTCGTGATCCAGATGAAGGCAACGAGCCCCAGGAGCAGATTAAGAACTACTGTGTAGAGATCGAGACTATTTCGGATATCATCAGAGTTGAGATCGCGGCGGCCCGTCCCCATTGTCGGTAAGTTCACAGTTTTCCCCTGATAGGTCCGCGCCCCGCCCAGTTGAATACTAAGGACACCGGCCAGCGCGGCTTCCGGCCAGCCCGCGTTAGGAGAGGCGTGATTCGGAGCATCGCGCCACATGGTTTGCCAGCCTTGTTTCGCTCGGCCTGGATTTTTTAAGCCGGCCGCAATAATGAATAACAGCCCGGTTAGTCGGGAAGCCGGCAGATTTATCAGATCATCGATACGGGCCGCAGCCCAACCAAAGTGCAGATATTTTGAGTTCTTGTAACCGATCATGCTATCTGCCGTGTTTACGGCCTTGTAAAAAACGAGCCCCGGCAATCCGCCGATCAGACACCATATAACGGGAGCGACAACCGCATCCGACGTATTTTCTGCAAGGCTCTCGATGGCCGCCCGGCTGACGCCGGCCTCATCAAGAGATTCCCGATCCCGGCCGACGATATGCCCTAGAGCCCTGCGGCCTGATGATGGGCTGACATCGAGTTCATCGGCGACATTGCTGACACTTTTCTGCAATTCGGATTGTGCAAGCAGTGTGCTCATCAAAAAAATCAGGATTGGAATCAAGTAAACGTTCGCCGAAAGAGTTGTACTCACGACCAAAGCGATGCCTAAACTGACCGCCAGATAAATCA
>JANQOC010000130.1 GCA_028279265.1 Hyphomicrobiales bacterium | reverse complement strand
ATCGGGATTAAGGCATGATCGCGGGTTTTGCGAGAGTTGTTAGCGAAGCGTATTTGGCAGCCAGGTGATGATCTCGGGAAAAGCGAGGAGAACGGCAATGGTGATCACATCGGCAATAAAGAACAGGGTGATCCCCCGGAATATATCGCCCAGGGGTATATCCGGACGTACACCATTGACGACGAAACAGTTGAGGCCGATTGGTGGAGTGATCAGGCACACCTCCGCCATCTTCACCACAATAATTCCGAACCAGATGGAATCGAAACCGAGGGCGATCACGGCCGGATAAACCACGGGCAGGGTCAGGAGCAGCATGCCAATCGCATCCATGAACATGCCGAGAATAGCATAGGCAATCAGAAGGCAGATCATGATCACCATGGGATGGACATCCAGGCCGATAATCCACTGGGTAAAGGCCTCGGGCAGTCCGGAGAAACCCAGGAAGCGCACAAAGATCAGGACGCCCCAAATCAGCGAAAAGATCATCACCGTCAGTTTCGCCGTTTCCATAAGCGACTCTTTGACGGTGGCGAACTTCATTCCCCGCCACAGCGCAATGACGAAGACAATGAAAGCGCCCAGTGCGCCCGCTTCCGTCGGCGTTGCCCAGCCATCATAAATTGCGGTGATAATTATCGCGACAACGGCGAATATGGGGGTAATACCGGGTAGGGCGGCAAACCGGTCGCCCCAGGTGAAACCTTTGACTGGAGGGCCCAGTTCCGGATTAAAGCGCGACCAGCCCATGATGATCGCCGCGTAAATAATGGCGGAGACCAGCCCTGGCAGGAAACCGGCAAGCAGCAAAAGGGCCACGGATTCCTCGACAATAATTGCATAGATGACCAGGATCGCCGATGGCGGTATGAGGGATGCGAGCGTCCCGCCCGCGGCGACGACACCTGCCGCAAGCCGCTTGTCATAGCCATATTTGAGCATGTCCGGGATCGCGACCCGGGAAAACACGGCCGCCGTCGCCGTCGAAGCGCCCGATACCGCGGCAAAACCGGCGGTCGCAAAGACTGTCGCCACCGCCAGCCCTCCGGGAACCCAGCCAATCCATTTGCGGGCCGCATCAAAGAGCTGTTCCGTCATACCGGCATGAAAGGCCAGGAAGCCGATGAGAATGAACATGGGCAGGACACTGAGCGCATAAGCCGAAGATTTAGAATGGGGGACCGTACCCGCAATTCCGGCACCGGCGGCCCAGCCATTAAGTTCAACAAGTCCGAGGAGGCCGACAATGGCGGCGGCAAAGACCACCCGGACGCCGAGGAAAACGAAGACCAGGAGCAGACCGACCCCAATCAGACCCACCAGGAAGGGATCTTCATATCCAATGCCCAGAATCATGTCGTGTTTCTGTCTCCCTCGGCCAGACCTTCTTCGCCGAAGGTTTCTCTGATTTCGTTTCTTGCCTGCTCAACAACATCTGTTGTTGTTATCGCCCCGGTTCGATCGCCCTCCGGATTTATGAACAGACGTACGGCTCCGAAAAACTGTATGGCGAGACGCAGAAACCATAGTGCGAAGGCGACCGGCACCAGAAGTTTCGAAGGCCAGACCGGATATTCCGCGTCAATTGTTGAATCGCCGAGTTCATAAGCGCGCATGAAATGATCCCAGCCATACCAGATCAGAACGGAAATTATGAACATGGCCGCCAGCAGACCGGCGGCTTCCACGAACCACAGGAAGCGACCCCGGAGCCGCCCAATAAGTATTTCCATCCGGATATGGGAGGCTAACCTCTGGCAATAGGCGGCACCTAGGAAAGCCATGGTCGCCATGGAGAGTTCCACCAGGTCGATGTAACCGACTATGGGCTTATTGAAAATGCTTCTGAGCGTGATCTGAAGAACGCCAAGGACCATCAGCCCGAAAATCGCGGCGGCGGCAATCAGGTTGAATACATCTTCGATGGGAATGAGAAACCGGTGGATGCGGCCGATGGGAGTATTGTTTCCCGTACCCTTTGCCGTATCGGATGACACTATGGCTACCGCCTGTTGGCTAGCGTGAATAAAGATTTGGCTGTGTTAACAGATCTTAAGCCCGAGGTCATGAGCCTGATTTCATGATCTCAGGACCTGCGGGCTCAAAACCATAAGCCAATGTTGTACCGTTGGACATAGGACGCGACAAATGCGCGTCCCTGCCCAACGGTCATCAACAGTTACTTTTTCTGGGCTTCTTCGGCAAGTTTCCAGATCGAGTCAAATACGTCCTGGGAGTTGAACTTGTCTTTATTGGCGGCAATCCATTCATCCCAGACAGGCTGACCGGCGATTTCGCGAAGTTTCTTAAGCTCGGCGTCGCTGTATTTGATCTCTTTCATCTTCTTGCGGAACATGGGCAGGTTTTTCTCGTCCTGGTCCGCATAAGCCTTGAGTTGCGTGTCCATAACCGCATCCCGTTCCTTCATCAGAAGGTCCTTGTACTGCTGAGGCAGAGCTTCGTAGGCTTTTTTGTTGAAAACCCAGCCGCACTCAGAAGTCCCGGGAGTCAGGTTGCTGGTGAACCATTCAGCCTGGTCGGCAATCTTGAAAGAGACATGGGCGTAAGTGAATGGAAATGCAGCGGCATCCAGGGCACCGCGCTGAAAGGCGGTGGAGGTTTCACCGGCAGGCAGGGTCTGACGTACGGCTCCAAGTTTCTCCATGGCTTTTCCGAGGCCACCACCGGCACGCACGCGCATGCCTTTCCAGCCATCCAGGGATTCTGGGGCCTTGCCGCGGCCAAGAATTTCATACTGGGGAAGCAGTCCGGAGACGTAAGGAACGGCGTTCCATTTCTCCATGTCGGCAACCATGGCCTTGTGCTCGAACATGCGCGAACGCACATATTTATCAACCTGCGGATTGCCCAGGGGCAGGAAGGGAAGGGAAAAAACCATGAAAGCCGGGTTCTTACCGGGGTGATAGAAATTGCAGAACGCAGCACCCTCGAAGGCATTCAGTTTAAGACCATCGAGCTGTTCCCGGGCTTTCGACAGCTGACCGCCGTAAAAAATCTTCATCTGGAAATTGCCGCCGGTTTCTTCACCGACCTTCTTGGCGAGATATTCCATGCCGGCGGTCAATGCCCGCGGGTTTCCCCATACGGAAATTTTCCAAAAGACTTTGGGTCCTTCGACATTTGCGGCGTTTACAGAGCTGGTTCCAGAGCTTGTCCAGGTGACAGCCAGCGCCAGCATCATCAGCCATTTCATCATGAATTTCATACTCTTTTCCTCCTTTAGAGCAGTAATGATTTGAGAGATTATTTTCTCTTTTTATTTCAGCCTAATAGACACTCGTGTTTCCGTCCAGTAGACTCCGTAGAAGCATTTGCTCTCCCATTTAAATCGATATAGTTGTATGATTAGCAAAAATATCGATTTTGTCAAAGGCCTACGCTGGTCCAATCGGTCCAAATGACATTTGGAGAAAATTCCGGAGAAACTGATGAGTGATTATTATCTGGTTCCCGTCTATTCCAGCCTTGCTCTGTCTGACGCGGAAGCCATTATGGACGCCATATTGGAGACCCGGAAAGAGGAGGATTTGCTTCCCTTGACCGTCGCCATTCTCGACTCGGGCGGCGGCCTCGTCACCCTGAAACGAGAGGACGGAAGCGGGGTCCTGCGTGGCGACATTGCCCTGGGTAAAGCCTATGGGGCTCTGGGTATGGGCATATCGAGCCGCACAATCCGCGACCGGTTAGGTGATCGCCCGGCCTTTCAAAATGCTATCGCTGCTGCGTCGGAGGGGAAATTCATCCCGGTTCCCGGAGGCGTTCTCATTCTCAATGACGCGGGTCAATGCATTGGTGCTGTCGGATCGTCGGGGGATGCCTCCGACAGGGATGAATATGCGGTGATTACCGGGATACAGGCCGCCGGATTCAAAACCCATCCGGAAGCGCCCGCGGAAAACTGGAAGAACGCCAAACTCTAGCGGGCTGAATTCGGGTACGGGTGCACAAAATACTGGCGCTTGGATAACGCCTGTTGCTAAGCTCGGTTGAGTCATGACAAATCTGATTTGAAGGTATGGGATGCCACAAAGGAAGCCACTATGACGTGTCTTTTCGTTCAAATACGCTGCCGGCCGGGAACGGCCTATCAGGTCGCCGATGAAATCGCCAAACGTGAAATTCACTCGGAACTTTATTCCACAAGCGGCGCCTATGACCTGCTCCTGAAAATGTATCCTCCGGCGGATGTGGATATCGGTCGTTTCATCAACGATAATTTGCTCGATATAGACGGCATAGAGCGGACATATACGACCCAGACTTATAACACTTTCTGAGAGGCATTATCCGCCCCCTCACTGAAGCCGCCCTTGAGCGGCTTGCCGGCCTCGTCCCCCTCCGGTCATTGAATTCTCATCGGGAAGACAGTCAGGCGATTGACACAAGTGCCACCCGCCGGTTCAATAACCCTGAGTTGTCAGAACACTTCTTCACGATCGGAGGCTCTTATGTCAGAACCCATTCAGACCACGCCTTTATTTCAGGACGTCATCCGTAAACGCCGTAGCGTCCGCAAGTTTGAACCGGGTCATACGGTCGGTAAAGATGTCCTCGAACGCATTGTCGATTGCGGGCGCTGGGCACCGTCCGGAGCTAACGCTCAGTGTTTCGATTTCCTGGTCATTGATGAACCGGCTGTGCGTGACGAAGTTATGGGTGTGTTCTTGCGCCAGGCGCAACGTCTTGTGGATCATGCCAAGGGATTTCCCGCGGTCAAGAAAACATACCTCGCCAACACTGTCGCCATTATAATCGTACTTGGCGATCCCCGTTGGAAAGTCTGCTTTCCGCAAGCCACAACCCCAGGGTGGGACAAGGAATACAAGGAGAACAATGAGGCCATATTTCTCTGCTCCATCGGGGCCGCAATTCAGAATATCCAGCTCGGTGTTGCCGCCGAGGGACTGACATCGGCCTGGCTGTCGGGAGGCGGTGAAGATATCACCAACCGGGAACTCGCCGAGCTTTTGGGTTATCCGGACTGGATGCGCGCTTACGGAACGATACCCATTGGCTTCCCCGCCGCCACTCAAAACCGGCGCTACCGTCGTCCCCTCGCTCAGGCCTTGCACTGGAACGGCTACGAGACGGGTAAATACCGTTCCCATGACCAGGTCGATTTCTATGAAAGCACGCTGCGTCCTTTCGCCATGTATCGAGATGAAGAGTCCCTGGAGACCTGGGATGACCGAGCGGAAAAACTGGGGGACTGGGATGCAGCCTTCACATCGGCAATCCCGAATCCCTCCGGTGAACTGGAGCCCGAAGCCGAATTTGACAAGCCCCGTACTCAAGGACAGGCGACGAAACGCCGTCACAAGGACTGAGTTAGACAATCCTAGGTTGGACAATCCGAGGGTGGCCCCATGTTTTCCCGAGATCATTTGAAATTTGAACCTATCGACCTGCCCGACCGCATGGATATGAGCGACAGTGAAATGAACCAGGCAGCGGTCGCCTTTTATGAGAAGATGAAATGCCGTCATACGGTTCGCGACTTTTCCGATCGCCCGGTTGCGCGTCATATTATAGAAACGAGTATCCAGACCGCCGGTACGGCCCCTTCGGGAGCCAATCACCAGCCCTGGCACTATGTTGCCATATCGGATCCGGCTTTCAAGAAACGTATTCGCGAGGCGGCGGAAGAGGAAGAGCGGCGGTTTTATGAAGGCGGGGCCGGTGATGAATGGCTGAAGGCGCTTGAACCCATCGGTACCGATGCCCGAAAGCCCCACCTGGAAAGTGCGCCATGGCTCATCGTCGTCTTTTCCCAGAGATGGGGTCAGTTTGATGACGGCACGAAGTTTAAAAATTACTATGTTCCGGAAAGTGTCGGTATCGCTTGCGGATTTCTCCTCGCGGCTCTGCATCACGCAGGACTGGTGACCCTAACCCATACGCCCAATCCCATGAGCTTTTTAAATGAGATGCTGGGTCGCCCGCGTTCGGAAAAACCGATGATGATTATCGCCACGGGACATCCCGCTATTGACGCCAAGGTCCCGGCCGTTGCCAAGATCAAAAAACCCCTGGGGGAGATACTGACTGTCGCGGAATGAAACCCGGGAGTGGTCGCTATTCCGGTTGCTGCCACTTACCCCGTTGTTGCTGCTTATCCCGTCGTCGCCTGCATAAAGTGAAAGACGCGAAGGCAATCAATTCATTCCAGGTGAATGGCCGTCATGAGCACGGGACTGTCGCCGATCACCCGAGTCTGATGGCCTTTTCCGGTTTTGTCGTCAAGACGTACCACGTCGCCCGCCTTACGCAGGCATTTTTCACCGTCTTCGACTTCAAACTCACATTCGCCGCTCATGATAACCAACCATTGCTGCACCGGTGTTGGATGCCAGTCCCCGTACCAACCCACAGGCAGTTCCAGAAACATGCATTTGCTGGACGACGTAGCCTCGGAAAGGTTGAGGGCCGGGGCAGGTGGGGCATAGTCATTGCGTTTCAGCTCAATGCTGTGCGTTTCCATATGGGAAATGCCGTCCGCATCAGCATATATACGCAGGTAATTGATTTCGCTCATTGGCCTTAACTTTCCTGTCTTTTTGGGTTCTGGTACACGCTCTTCCGACAATTGTACAGGCCTGCGCCGGGGTATCAAATCGACCCCGCTTTTTGAATTTGTTTCGAAGCCGGTAACAATCTATGGGCGCAAACGACTCGTATATTTACCATCTTCAGTGTTTCGATTGTCTTCTCATACAGTCTGTTCGATAATGGTCAACAGGATGCGGCCCGATTAATAAAAGTAGATAAGTGAGCGCGTACACGCCCGTGTCCTATTTCAAGATAGCAGCAGCATTGCTTGTTCTGGTTTTGTCGTCGCCGGCAGCCATGGCAGGCGGATACAACAGCCAGAAACTCAAGACCGAAAGGTCCCAGGCCAAGCAAATTCTGCCTGAATTCAATCGCCTGTGTTACCGGTTTCAGTTCGGTGCGCCGAAAACATATGGATGCAATTATGGCCCGCGGCTGCAGGTCCCGGGAAATCGCCGTGTCCTCAGGACACGCCCGCGATAACGGGTAATATCTCTTATTAGCCCCTTGGTGATACGATTACGAGGATGAGCAGACCGCCATTTTCGTGAACGACCAAATTCGCGCGCGACCGTAACCCGCATCTGTGATCCCGTTTTTCAGGCCGCTTCAATGAGCGCCTCGAGTTCCTCCTGCGTGTCCGCACTCCCGAGGATATAACGGTCCGGGCGCAATAGCACGGCACCGGTCTGGGCCTGGGTAAACCATGCGGTGAGTTCTTCGCACGCTTCATGGATAATCGCGACGTTCCGGGCCTCGGCTTTTTCCCGAACATTTGCAGGCAGGTCCGACATAAAACCAGGACTGACAATCAGGGCCGGCCGATTTCCAAGACGGTCATCGAGCAAGTCGCTGTTCGCCAGCCGCGGCTGCGGAAAGAGGTGACCGCGCCAGTTCGGATTGCCGGCGCTCAGACCGTCTCCAAGTGTTGGCATGATGCGGGTAATGGTTGGCGGTCCGTTATCATCTTCCACCGGGGCGCCGGTCAGCAGTGTTGACGCCGTGCGGTTGATCAGCCGTCCCATTTTGACGGTCATCTCGATAAATGCCCGTACGTGCGGCTTGCGTTCACTCTCATAGCTGTCCAGGATCGATGCCGGGGCGTCCCCATTGACCACGCGCGCAAGCTTCCAACCGAGATTTGCGGCATCGCGAATGCCTGCGCACATGCCCTGTCCCATGAAGGGGGGAGTCAGGTGTGCCGCATCACCGGCAATGAACAGACGGCCGGAATGCCACTTCTCGGCAATCGCCGAACGGAAGGTATATATTGCTGCCCGTTCCAGTGTCGCCTGGTCCGGGTTTGTCCAGCGTTCCAGAAGTTTCCAGATATTATCCGGCTTCGTAATTTCGAGGGGGTCGTCCCCGGGATTGAGACGCAGTTCCCAGCGCTTGCGCGAGCGACCCACGAAGACCCGGGACCCGGAACGGGCGGGATCGCAGAAATGATAGGTTCCAGGATCGGCGTCGTCTTCCGGGATTTTGGCGAGGAGATCAACAACGAGCCAGTCTTCGGCAAAATCCAGATCTTCGTAATCCGAGTCCATGCTTTGCCGCGTGAAAGATCGGGCGCCGTCGCAGCCCACCACATAAGAAGCCCGCAACTGGCTGCTCTCGTTTCGGTCCTTGTCCAGATAGTGGACGACAACCTCGTCTGTACCCGTTTCGTAGCGTGTCACTTCACATCCCCATCGCGCCGTGACGCAACCGAAGCGCAAAAACCCTTCCCGAAGCACGTCTTCGAGTTCGGGTTGGTGAAAACGGTAATTGTAATACCAGTTGTTGGGGCTCAACCGCTGCGGCCGGGACCATGTGACCAGGAGTTCGTCATTCTCGTCAACAAAATGAGCATCGCCACCAACCTCCGATATGGCATTTACTTGATCGTCAAGGTCCAGGGACTGGAAGACGCGCATCACCTCGTCATCGAATGCCACCGCACGGGGCAGGTGATAGGCCGACGCTTCGCGGTCCAGGATAATAGTGGAAAGTCCATATTGTCCAAGAACATTGGCCAGTGTACACCCCGCCGGCCCCTGGCCGACGATAGCCACGTCGTATTTTTCCGGTACTTTGCTGGTCATGAAATTTTTTCTGCCCGTTTAGAATTTGTGACTGTAGGGGGTGGTTCCGTGATGGTTTTCTCCACTTCCCTGCGCAAGCGAAAGGCCTCAGATGTCTCGTCAATCTCGACATCTGCCCAGGTGACCGGTACGCCGTCAGCCACATCATTGATGAGCTTCACATTGTGGGCAAGCCCGAGAGGCAGATAGCCGCCCTCAACCGAGTTGAACGCCGGGCGCAGTCCGCCGGCGACTGTATAGCCGCCTTCACCGTCGAGAATTTCACCGCGTTTGAGATCGCGCTTGGCCACCGCCGCAACATCAGCGCGGAATTCCCGGGCCACTCCGGTCGGTTCGCCGCGAATGCCAACGGCGGCGATGGATATGGGCAATTCAAACCCGATCAGATGCCAGCGCTTGTAGTTGCAGGAATAACGGCCGCTCGGATCGGTTACGACCTTATATTCCTCAAAACAGTGTCGCATGTAATCCGTGTCGCCTTCAAAACAGACCCACATGCCTTTGCGGATATCATAGGGAATGGGTTCACCGTCTTTTTTCAGACAGGAAATGACCTCCACAAGCCCCTTGCGTTCCAGAATGCCCCCCTCGGACCGGGGGCGCATGAGCAAAGGAATATCGTCGATACTGCCCGGCGGGTAACTCAGACCGTCATCCGGTGCATCGAGCCCGCAGGCGTTGGCGATCGCCGCGCTCTCGATGGCCGGTTTTGATCCGTCAAGAAAGGCGTTGAACATTTTCGGATTGAGACGGCCGCGCGCCGCCTGTTCGGCTGTCAGGCCCCAGTGATCCCAAACCGTGTCCGGCGTCGACTGGCGATAGTGGGGCATCCATTTGTGCCCGCGTCCGGCGGCAACCACGGTGAATCCGCATGCCCTGGCCCAGTCCACGAGGTCTGCCGTCAGGGCCGGTTGATCCCCATAGGCCATGGAATAAATGACACCGGCCGATTTGGCCCTGTTTCCAAGTCCCGGACCGACGAGGGCATCCGCATCCACTGTCACGTTGATAACATGTTTACCGGCAGCAAAAGCCTGCAGGATATGGGAAACCGCAGCGACAGGGTTTCCGGTTGCCTCGATAATAATTTCCGGGGCGGAATGGGACACCAGTGCTTCCCAATCATCGCTCACATGGGTCGTGCCTTCCTGCACGGCACTGTCGAGTGAACTTGCGCTATATCGCGCTTCCGGCCATCCGGCCAGGGCCATGTTCGATTTCGCCGCTTCAGGATTGAGGTCCGATACCCCCATCATATGAATGCCGGGCAGGCGCAGGACCTGGGAGAGGACCATGGTGCCAAACTTGCCGGCACCGATCATGCCGACACGAATGGGTCGGCCGTCTTCGGCGCGGGCCGCAAGCAAGGTGGCAAGGTTCATCCCGGTTTCTCCTTTGAAATTATTCCGTTTCCGTTGATCGCCATGGATCTGAGCTAGAGCATCACCTCGCCGCCGCAGCAGGCAATTGTCTGGCCGGTGATGAACGAGCTCGCGGGTGAGGCCAGGAACAGTACAATGCCAATGAGGTCATCGGGGGTTTCCGGCCGTTTGAGGACGCGTTTCTGTTGAATAAACTCGTGCAGATCATCGTTCATGCTGGCATGTTCGATTTCGGTTTTTGTATAGCCCGGCATCACGGCATTAACGGTAATGCCGTCATCGCCGAGCTCCCGGGCCATCACCCGGGTCATGCCGATGACCCCGGCCTTGGAGGTGACGTAGTGCATGAACCCGGGAATACCCTGGGGCACGGTTCCCGAGGAGATGTTGATGATTTTTCCCTGTCCGGCCTGCTTCATAGCCGGGACCACAGCCTTGGCACAAAGATAGGAACCGGTGATATTCACATGCAGCACCTGGTTCCATTCCTCAAAGGGGATCTCATAGAAAGGCCGGCTGGGCAGGGTTGCAAAGAGCGCTGCATTGTTTATGAGAACATCAATCTGACCATAAGCGTCGTGCGTTTTCTCGACCATGGCCTGAACCGAGTCCGGTGATCCGATATCGGTTTCGATCGCCAGGGCTGTGCCGCCTTTGGATTCAATCTCAGCGGCCACCGCCCCAAGTTTCTCGCCATTGATTTCCGCCAGCACCGGTTTGGCTCCGGCTTCGGCAAAAGCCAGGGCATAGTCGCGGCCAATTCCCTGGCCGGCGCCGGTTATAATGATGACCTTGCCGCTGACGTCGAATCTATTGCCTTCCATGGGCGACCTGCCTCCCTTTTTCCATTTTATTTCACCCGGAATTACCCGGATACGGAGTTAGGAAGACTTTAGCGGGGATAGCTCTTGTTCTTCAAGACGGCAAGTTCTCTAAATAACTGAATATTGGGCGAAAGAAAGCGAAAGCACTCTCTTTCAAGAAGCAGGAATCCCTAATTTAAAGAGCGCGCATGCCGCCGGACGGGTTGCATGCGCGCTTCGTGTCTGTGGAGAGTATCGGTTGCTTTCAACCGGTAGTATTCACATTAGTGGCGAAAACGGAAATGCAGCTTCGGCCGGTGATGAAAGCGGTGAGG
>JANQOC010000013.1 GCA_028279265.1 Hyphomicrobiales bacterium | reverse complement strand
GCGGAAAACCGCAGACTTCTTGGGAGGGAAATCCATGTCTCAGAAAACAAAAATAGAACTTAATAATGCGATCTTCTCGCTGCCGGACTATGTGGCAAGAGACAATGGATATTTCGAAGAAGAAGGCCTGCAGGTCGAGCTCGTACTGCCTGAGAAGCGTAAGCAGAGCATAGCCAAAGCCGATGCCATCGTGGAAGACCCTTCAAAGGTCAAGTCGACGCTCTGGCATGAAGGAATCGAGAAAGGTGAGTTCTCGGTTTACCATGCCTGTGAATGGGGCCAGATGCGGCGTTCCCAGGATAGCGAAGTTGGCACCAAGGTTGTGATGAAACGCGCCGCGGTTTCCACGCAGGCGATTATCGTACGGCCCGACGCGCCCTACAATGTTCCACAGGATCTTCGCAATGTACCGGTCGGCGTCAATTTTCATGCGGGTTCCCACTATATCGTCCTGGGGCTCCTTTCGGGTTTTATGGACTGGGATGAGGCGAAAACAGTTCACGCCGGGGTTCCCAATCAAAGATTTTCAGCCCTGCAGAGCGGTCAACTGGAAGCGACGGCCTTAATGGAACCCTGGATTTCTGTGGCAGAAAAGCTCGGCTTCAAAATTATAGCGGAAACATTTTACTACGGACTGGAGACCATCGATCCTTCGGTTGATGCCGATACTGTGGCTGCCATGAATCGGGCCCATATCAAAGCCGTCGACAAGATCAGGGAGGACATTACACCCTACCTGCACTACATCGTCGATGAGGTACCTCAGGATATCGTCGCATTCTCCGCAGACGATCTGAACCGTCAGCGGCTCAGGTACAATCATCCCGAACCCCTGAACACGGACGACTTCGAACACACTTACAACTGGATGGTTGCCCACGATCTTCTGAAGCCGGAAAGTAATTTCGAAAAACTGGTCGCCAGTCACTAGCTGCCGTTACACCCAGCAGTCAGTCGCCAGATCGGTGTCGTCATATACACCTGGCCGTTTTTGACCTCGACAAGAACTTCGTGATACGCATCCGGACGATCAATTCAAAATGCGGATGGTCATGGTTCTTAGTGACGGTTTCACGGATATTGCTCCGGGTAAACTGGCGACGATTGTAACGTCATTGCAGATGTTTAATTCTCCGGAACTGCCGGAGCCTGAAACCGGGTTTACATCGAGCCTCAGACAAATACCCCAGCCGGATGTTGACTGGTATTTACGACTTTACCGGCGCGTGGGTGAAGACTGGCTTTGGTTCTCCCGGCTGCAGGAAAGTCTACCGATGTTGGAATCCATCATACGAGATCCCGGTGTTGAGATTTTTGCATTGACCGTCGAGAACGAAGAAAAAGGTCTCCTCGAACTGGATTTTCGCACGGACAGAGAATGCGAACTTGCATTTCTTGGAATTACGGCGGACCTGCAAGGATGTGGGCTCGGATCTCAATTGCTCGACTATGGGATCAAGCAGGCCTGGTCGAAGTCAATCGACCGCCTTTGGGTTCATACCTGCACATTTGATCATCCGCGAGCACTGGAACTTTATCGGCAAGCTGGGTTTATCCCGTTCAAAATGCAACTTGAAGTGCTGGACGACCCAAGAATAAATGGAACGATACCCAAAACCGCCGCACCACATATTCCTTTATTCGAGCCATAGACGAGAACTCTCGTTTTAACACCTCGGTAACCCTGGTCGCTAAATAGACCTAGCCATTTTCAAATAATTGTCATTTAGATCTCAGACCGGCAATTTCGATCGATCGTTTTTCCAATGCAAATAGGGAACTATCTCTGTTTCCGCCGTAAATGTGGGTTCAAACTTTCGGGAATAGTTAAATTTTTAATCAATTTTGAAATGAATTATCGCTGCCGATTGAACTGTAATTCAATGCAATTGAGATAGTCTGCCGGTTCAGATCAATTGAGTTGGTAGGAAAATGACCAGGGTGGGCACCGGTTCAACCGCCGGCCAGAAATCGGAACAAATCAGGTCCTACATTGAAAACAAGGACCGAAAAGGCGAGCGATCCATAGCTGTCGCCCAAGCCGGAATTGCGTCATTTCTACTTTGTCTACATATCATCACGGGCCTGAAAAATGGCTGGCACTCAATCAATGAGTGGATGATCCTGTGCCTCATTGTAATCAATATTTTCTCGATAGCACGCTACCAGGCGACCCGTCGCAGGAAAGTACATCCTGGATTTTTCAATACGCTTACCGTCTTTGACGGCCTGGTCTTTTTGGGTCTGATCATGACCTACAGCGTCGCTTACGATATTCCTATGGTTTCAAACCTGAAGGCCACTTCGGTTGTTTTTCTCTTCGTATTTATTGCTTTGAGAGCCCTGAAGACCGATCCGCTTTCCGTTATTGTTGCCGGGCTGACCGTTGCCCTGGGTTGGGCTCTTCAGGTTTTGTACTTAATTGCCGTTTCTGATGACCTGATCATCACCAAATCTTACAGTGAGTATCTGATTTCCCACAGTTTACTGATCGGCGCCGAAGTTGAGAAAATTGTCGGCTTTCTGACTTTAACAATCATTATTGGCCTGGGAGTCGCAAGGGCGCGGAAACTGCTGATCGACTCGGCACAAATCGGCGACCTGATCAAAGAACGGGATATGATCAAAAAGCTCGCGAGTACGGACACTTTAACCGGACTCGTCAATCGCGAGGAATTCCGACGTCGTCTCGACCAGGCTCTGGCTGTCGTCGGCTTATCTTCAAGCCAGCCGGCTCTGATGCTCATTGATCTCGATGAGTTCAAATCGATCAACGATACGCGTGGACACCCTGCCGGCGATAAGGTTCTGAAGGTTGTCGGTCAAAGGCTGGCCGAACTCTTTGGCAGCAAGGATGTTGTTGCCCGTCTTGGTGGTGATGAGTTTGCTATCATCGTGTCAGACTATCAGAGCCGCGAAAACCTTGAGGCCCTTTCACTTAAAATTCGTTCCGAAATAAACAAAACGATACTGCCACGAACACTGAATGCCGTGGTCGACACGAGTATTGGCATTGCGATTGCCCCTACCGATTGGGTAACCGCGGACTACCTCATGAGTAATGCGGACATTGCACTTTATGAGAGCAAACGACTTGGCCGCGGAAAATTCACGTTTTACCGGGAAGATTTCAGGCAGAAGATTCGTGAAGACAAAAAAGTCGAAAACGAACTGAAAATTGCCCTGAAACACAATCAGCTCAAAGTTGTTTATCAACCCAAAGTTTGCCTGAGAACAAACCGTATCAATAGTGTTGAAGCCCTGATTCGATGGGACCACCCGATTATGGGAATGCTTGGCCCTGGCTATTTTCTGCCCGTCGCCGAACAGTCGAGCCTGATCAACGAAATAGGGCGCGTCGTCCTGGAAAATGTTTGCGAACTCATTCTCCGGTGTCGAAGAGAAGGGTTGGAAATCGACCGATTTGCCATCAATGTTGCCGCCCGGGAATTCATGGCTGACAACAACTATTTCGACAATCTCATGAGTACGCTTTCACAAAGGCAGATCCCGGCAAACAAGATTGAGCTGGAAATAACAGAACAGGTCCTGCTGGATAAGCGAACGGAATCTGTCTTCGATACATTCATGAATCTGAGGGAAAAAGGCGTCTATATTTCACTTGATGACTTTGGAACCGGCTATGCGTCGCTCATGCATCTGTCCAAATGCCCGATCCATGCAATCAAGCTCGACAAGTCTTTTATTTCCGGCATCAACAAGAACAAGGAAGATACGGCCATTGTGTCATCGATAACGCGAATGGCGAAGGAAATGGCACTTGACGTCACAGCCGAAGGTGTTGAGACACTTGAGCAGTTCGACTTTGTACGCAACGCAGGGTGTGATTTTGTTCAGGGCTATTACATCGCCAAGCCTCTTTCAGAAGATGCTCTGATTGAGTTTGTCTATGACAATGTGACCACAAGGATGCGCGCTGTCGGTTGAGGCTCTTAACGATTGCGCACTTCTCCAATCACTCTCACCAATCTCATTTACATGCCTCTTCAATAGCGGGTCCTGAAAAGATACCGTTCAAAAATTGCGTCAGGGATGGCATGAATGACCTTTCCCAGAACAAACATGATGACAAGTGTGAATATTACTCTGGCGAACAGAACACCGGAAATGTCAGCCCCCAGCGCCATGACAAAAAGGCTGTCTTCGATTATCCCGTGACACAGACATAGAAATGCGAGTGAGAGAAAAATATCCTTGGGAGAGAGATTGCCGGACTGCGTTTCCTTGATAATCAGAGCGCCACCAAACGCCAATCCTAATAGCGCTCCTGAAAGGGTCATATTGCACGCCAGTTTACTAATGCCCATGAATGACAGTACAGGCGCAAGGAAGCTGGTGAGAAATTTTGTAATGCCTAAAATGTCCAGCAACCGTATGAGTACGATTAATCCCAGAATAATAAAAAATATTACGGCCAGCGTTTTCGAAGATTCAATGGCCCAAGCCAGCCAACCCGTGTCAGATGTGGGCAACGGCAAATAGTGGATTTGCACGGGACCCTGCAACAGATTGGCCGAAACATAGATCTTATGCATCAGGTAAGCCAACAAATAGCCACCGATAATTCTAAGGGCGGTGAGTAAGAAAAAGCCGCCACCGGCACGCTGAACAATCCGCTGCTCTACGGGCAGGGAATGAGCCAGCAGCATCAACATTCCCAGTACCGTTGCCTGAGCCCCGCTCAAGGGATAGTCCGGTAGAAGCCCGAGAAATACAATGGCGCCCGCATAAGGATTGATGATCATCGTCGTCGCCCAGACGAGACCCATTGCAGATGGCAGGCCTATAAAGCTCATGAGCGGGCTGAGCCAGTCGCTAACAAGCTGAACCAGGCCAAACTCCGTTGCCAGCCGCACTAGAAAAAGAACCGGAATCATTACTTTCAAAAGTTCGATATACAATTCGACGGAAGTCCGGACGATTTTTCCAGCCCCTGATAGCAGCTTCCGAAAAGGATGACGGTCTGGTAAAGCCGCCGGTTTTTGTTCATGGAAATTCATCAGGATCGGGAATCCAATTTATTCGACAACACCGTCGGCTGCCTATAAGTTATTGGCAATTGTCATGAACTAATCTGAAAATGTGAGAAACTCACTTTGCAGGAAGAAGTTACATTTAGCTCAGATGGACTGAAGCTCAAAGGAGTTTTACATCTTCCGGAGGACAATTCCGGCCGGCCGTTTGCCGTAATCGCACTATTGCACGGTTTCGGTGTCAGCAAGGATATGAATGATTATCTGACATGCGCCAACCTTCTGGTAAGTCTGGGATACGCTTGCCTGAGATTTGATTTCAGAGGATGCGGGGAGAGTGAAGGCGAGCCAGGCCATGTCATATGCATGGAACAAGTTGAAGATACAAAAAATGCGGTGAGCTATCTCAGCCAGCGACCCGACATTGACGCCGAACGGATTGCGGTGCTCGGACATAGTTTCGGTGCTGCGGTTGCCGTCTATGCCGGCGGGGTGGACAAGCGTATCGCTGCGGTAATCTCATCCTGTGGCTGGGGGGATGGCGAGCGAAAATTTCGCAAACAGCACGAATCTCCCGAGGCCTGGCAGGACTTTTCAAATCGTCTTAAAGAAGGGCGGGAACATTTTCAGAGAACAGGAAGCTCGTTGATGTTCAACCGCTGGGATATCGTTCCCATTCCCGAACATTTGCGGGTCAACCTGACCGGAAAAGTCCATATGGAATTTCCCTATGTCACTGTCCAGAGCATGGTTGATTTTCGCGCCAATAA
>JANQOC010000118.1 GCA_028279265.1 Hyphomicrobiales bacterium | reverse complement strand
CATCGCAGAGCGCATGGGCGAGGGACCAATAATCCGACCACATATGGATGCCCGCATGGGCGATAATATCAATGGTCCTTCGCTCATAAGGGTTCCCGTCTGGCTGCCCGACCCCCTGGGAAAATACTATCTCTACTTCGGACATCACGACGGCCGCTATATTCGTCTTGCCTATGCCGACAGGCTGGCCGGCCCCTGGCATATGTACGAACCTGGTGTCCTGCCCCTGGAGGCCAGCCAATTTGCCGGGCATCTCGCGTCACCCGATGTTCTTGTCGATAACCAGGCCAGGCAGTTGCGCCTCTATTATCATGGTGCCGATACCCCGACCGGCGAGGATAGTCCGCAATATACCCGGGTTGCCCTTTCAACTGACGGAATATCATTTTCATCGCGCAAGGAGATTCTCGGAAGACCTTACATGCGGACGGTCCCGTTCGACGGTGGTTACCTGTCCATTGCCATGCCGGGGATCTTCTACCGGTCTCGGGATGGGCTCACCTCTTTTGAAGAAGGGATAAATCCCTTTCCCCCGAATATGCGCCATGCAGCACTGATGTGGCGTCAGAAAAAGCTGATCGTTTTTTATTCAAACATCGGCGATCGGCCGGAACGACTTCTGGTTTGCGGTATCGATGCCCGAAAGGACTGGCGTGCTTGGCAACCGGATGCCGCTATTGAGGTTCTTCGACCGGAACTCGACTATGAAGGAGCCGGGCTTGAGTTGAAACCTTCTTCCAGGGGCATGGCCCATGTTCCCGAAAACGCAATTCGAGATCCCGCCATTTTTGAAGAAGCCGGCGAGACCTATCTGCTCTACAGCACGGCCGGCGAAAGCGGCATTGGGATGGCCCGCATTCATTTTGAAGAGAGTTGAGCGTTTCTACTGCCAGGGGACATGCGAATCTGGAAACAGGAGCCTAAAAGGGGGCGACTGTCGGTTATCGACACTCTTCCCCCCATGGTTTCGATCCCGCGGGGAACGACGACAGCTATTTGATCCAGCGCAGCTCTAGTGCGGCAACACCGGCGGCGATATTCAGTCCCTGCTGGGCTTGCACACTGACCGGTTGCAGGGCGATGGACTGGCTCGAGCCACCAACCAGGACATTGGCGCCAAGGCCGACACCAACCGTGGCTTCGGCGGTAACACCGCCATAATTTCCCTGGAGAGCACCGCTGGAAATATTCACGCTCGGTGCAAACACCGCCCAGGCAATCGTCGACTGCGTGGTTTGCCCGATGTCGAGACCGAATTTGGAAATCTGGCCACGGTAGTTTTCACTGCCTGACTGCTTGTTGAACTGACAGGACAGGGTTTTCGTGGATCCCACGATAAAGCCGGTCCCGCCCTGGACACTGCAATTAAGAACGCCGACCTGAACGCTCGTATTCGACTGTGCCAGGGAAGGCTTGTGAGCCGATAGAAAAAAGGTCGAAGCAACCAGTGATAACAATAAAACCTGAAAACGATTCATTGTAGTCTCCCTAAGGGATGTTTATCCCTTAAAAACGAGTTCAGAAATAGCGAGAGGCCCGTCGGACAGCGGACATGTTAGCGCGCACGTTAATAATATGGCTGGTCAAAAATCCATTATCCTTAATTTTCTCTCGTTCTAACTGTTCTCCCGGTTCAAATTGCTCCCACCTTTTTATGCTCTTCCCGGTTGTGTCTGATCCCGATTTCTGCGGGCCTATTTCTGCAGTGATTCCAGATAGGCTACAATATTTTGCCGGGTCTCAAGTTTCTTGATCTTCAGCAACATCTTGGATTTGACCTTTTTGACTTGCAGATAGTCCTTCAGGAAGCCCTTGGGGTCCTCAAGATATTTGGTGAGCTGTTCATTGTCCCAGACAAGTCCTTTTTCACCGGCTTCAATATAGCTCGACGAGTATTTGAACCCTTCGACCGTACCGGACTTGCGACCCATCACTTTAAACAGCGTAGGCCCGATTTTCTTTTTACCTTCTTCCAGGGAATGACAGGCTGTACATTTTTTGAAATCCTTTTCGCCTTTGGCGACGTCACCTGCGGCAAAGGCCGTATGGGCGGAGACAACCAGGGCAAAAGGGGCGACCAGTGTGATAAGTGTTTTGATCGATTTTTTCATTCTAGCGATTCTCGATAATGTTGATGGTGTGATTTCAAACACGCCTAATCGTTTGCGGTTGAAATCGTAGCTCTCATAATTGTTGGAATAATGACATCCGTATGGAGAACTTGGCTTCAAATGGTAACGCATGATACCGAATATTCTGTCAGCCATTTTGGATACATAGTTCCGCCCCTAGTCATATAGGAACAGCTCGGTATTTGGCCAATAAATGGTATCAATCTGCTACAGTTTGCCTCAGTTCGACCAACAGCACTCATTTCCAACAATCATCAGTTTGCGGCTTAAATGCTACGTTCAAAAAATCGACAACCCTAATCACAATCGTTCACATATAGCTTTCTAAATATGGAGATTGGGCCGTTAACATTAATGCGGCTGCGAGCGGCAGAATTAAGCCCCGGACGGCAATTCAAACCTCTCGCCTGATTTAAACTTGATGAATATCAAGAAGTCGACCTGTCTCAGCCTGCTGCGGAGATCAGTTTGTATTTGCAATATCGGATTGGATTCAGGCCCGCCGGTTAGAAGCTGTCCAACCGACGATACTGATCGAGGTCTTTTCTCAGATAGCCTCTTTGATCAAATTCCCGGGCTTCCTTGACAATGTCTCTGAAGAATAAGAGCCGGATGAACCAGAACGCGACATAGACGGCCATCAGCAATGTCGCGAGATTATACCAGAACCAAAAACCCATAACGCACCCCGCACAACTTACACATACTCATACGCACATGAATTAAATACGCCCCGTTCTCTTCAAGGGAACGTATTCAGAGAGCTTATCCCCCGAAAAGATTAATTTGATAATTCCACATAGGTCAAAATTTCAATGTACGAAACCCTCTGTAAATCCGAGTTACCCACAGCTTATCAACCGATCGATTTACGAAACGGGGTGCCCCATCTTAAACTGGGTCCACGGGCGAAGAAGGCCGGTGGACATGAGATACGGATCGGCATGGACAGTGTCTTTCGGCACAAGACAAGAATAACCGCCCCAACAAGCAGAGGCGATCGGT
>JANQOC010000012.1 GCA_028279265.1 Hyphomicrobiales bacterium | reverse complement strand
TGATTATCCCATGGAGGATATGCAGCCCGGCGACGTGTTTTTCATGAACGACACCTATGATACGGAGGGAGCCATTGGCCATTTGCCGGACATGTGTTCGACAGTTCCGGCATTTCATGGTGATGACATCATCGCCTTCATCCAGGTGTTCGGTCATCATGATGACATCGGCGGCAAGGTGCCGGGGTCCATGCCGGGTACAGCGCTCTCCGTTTACGAGGAGGGTCTGATGATACCCCCGATCCGGCTCTACCATGCAGGTGTGCGCAATGAGGATGCCTTCAAGATCATCAAACGGAACACCCGCGTGCCCGAGATGCTGGAAGCGGATGTGGATTCCGAGATCCAGGCGGTGCTCATGGGCGCGCGGCGCATGAGCGAGCTGTTTGACAGGTTTGGTCAGGATACGGTGGAAGCCTGTTTCCAGGCCATTCTCGACAAGACCCGGAACATTTTCCTGAACGAGCTCTTTCCAAAGATTGAAAACGGCGATTATTACTGGGAAGACTATGTGGAACACGACGCTTTCACAGATCCCAAACTGCACAAGTTCGCACTCAAGGTCACCAAGACCGACGAGAAGATTATTCTCGATTTCAATGGTACCGACCCGCAGGCCGAGGGACCTATAAACTGGGCCGCCGACTATGCCGATGGACGTTATCTCATAAAGTGGATTGCACCGGTTATGCGCAATCTGGCGGATAGTCCTGAACGTGCCGCGGAGATTCACTGCAATGAAGGGGTTGTCGACCTCTTTGAGGCCAAGTTTCCTCCCAAGGGAACTTTGATCACGCCCATTCGCCCGGCTGCCACCAACGCCCGCGCGTTTCTCCTGTTGCGCTCCCTCAGCCTGTTTGCAGGTGTACTGGCCCAGGCCGTCAAGGGACACATACCCGCCGATCAGGAAACTATCCGTTATACCGGGTTCTACGGTTACGATCTCGAAGGCAATTATTTTCTATCACGGGAAGTTATCGGAGGGGGCAGCGGTGGGCGCTATTATGCCGATGGCAGCGACGCGATCCACATTGTTCCCGACAGCCGCAATCAGCCCGCCGAATTTACCGAAACGCGGTTTCCGTTCATCGTTGAAAAACTGGCATTGTCAACGGACTCAGGGGGTGCCGGTGAGTTTCGGGGTGGGCTGGGTTACGAGAAAACCTACCGTTCCCTGGTTGACTGCTATACCCTGGTTTCCGCCGACCGGGTGCGTCTTGGATGCTACGGTGTCGAGGGCGGCCAGGCGGGGCAGCCTTTTTCCGTCCATGTGGATGCCGAAAATGAAAATATCAAACTCGGCGGACTCGAGGACGATGTGCCGGTCGGGAAATCAACCCTGGTCTGTGTCCGCACGACCGGCGGAGGTGGATGGGGCGACCCCCTACGTCGTGATGCCGAATCCGTTCGCATGGATGTCTGGCAGAACAAGGTCTCGGTGGAAGCGGCAAAGGACCTTTATGGCGTCATTATCGGCGCGTTTGACGGTGACGAGCCTTTGATTGACCTGGAAGCGACGAAAAGCCGCCGAGAGGAATTGAGCCGGGCACGGACGGACGAGGCGCTTCCGGTTGTCGACCGCGGACCCGGTCTCGATTTGCTAACGCCCGCCAATCCGGACACCATGACCAAAAACCGGTATGGTTGAACAGCAGAAACCGGATTGACTGATGACCGATTTGAATAATATTCCCGATCTCGATGCCCTGGAAGTCAGGGACCTGGTTATTTCCCGTCAGGTATCACCCGTGGAAGTGGTTGAGGCTACGCTGGAGCGGATTGAGAAAACGAATTCCGCCGTGAACGCCATTTGCACCCTGGATGCAGAACAGGCCCTTGATACCGCGAAATCCCTGGAACAGAAACTCAGCCGGAACCCGGATGATATAGGTCCACTGGCCGGGCTTCCCGTCGGTATCAAGGATACGACGGACACGGCTGGTTTGCGAACGACTTACGGTTCTCCCCTTTACCGGGATCATGTGCCGGCGAAGGACGCGGAAGTTGTGAGCGGGGTCCGGAAAGCAGACGGTATTGTTATCGGCAAACCGAATACGCCGGAATTTGCGACCGGGGGCGTGACGGACAATGAATTATTTGGCCCAACCTGTAATC
>JANQOC010000017.1 GCA_028279265.1 Hyphomicrobiales bacterium | reverse complement strand
TAATCGATTGAAAAATATGCTCACGGCCCCGGGTCAACCGTCCGAACCGTCAAAATGCTCATTCATGCGTGCGAAAAATCCTGAGGACTCCGGGTTGGTATTATCGCTCGACGCTTTCTCAAATTCTTTCAAAATATCTTTTTGCTTGCGGGTCAGGTTCTTTGGCGTTTCAACCTCGACCTGGATATACATATCGCCCACCAGTTTCGAGCGAAGGACGGGCATTCCCTTGCCCTTGATGCGAAACTGTTTCCCACTTTCCGTTCCCTCGGGAATCTTGACGCGGGATTTTGTGCCTTCAACGGTCGGAACTTCAATCTGTCCGCCGAGCGTGGCCGTCGTCATTGAAATGGGAACGCGGCAAAAAATGTCGGATCCGTCCCGCTGAAACATTTCATGGGGTTCGATGGAAAGAAATATGTAGAGGTCCCCGGCGGCGCCGCCTCGCAATCCAGCTTCGCCTTCGCCCGCTAGCCTGATGCGCGTTCCATCCTCGACGCCGGCAGGAATGTTCACGGACAACATACGTTCCTTGGTTGTGCGGCCGGTACCGCTGCAATCGGTGCAGGGGTTCTCAATGATTTCGCCGCGTCCATGACATGTTGGGCAGGTGCGCTCAATCGTAAAGAAGCCCTGGCTGGCGCGAACCTTGCCGCCGCCTTCGCATGTCGGACAGTTAGCGGGGTGCGTACCTTTTTTAGCGCCGGAGCCGGAACAGGTCTCGCAGGTAATGCTCGTCGGAACTTTTATCTGCGCCGTTTTGCCCGCGTAAGCATCGGTCAGGGAGATCTCCATATTATATCGGAGATCATTGCCGCGTTCACGTCCCGAGCGCGATCTCGATCGGCCACGCCCGCCCATGAATTCGCCGAACAGGTCGTCGAACATATCCGACATGGAAGACGAGAAATCGGAGCCAAACCCCTGATGGGCCGCACCTCCGAAACCGCTGCCGTCGAAGGCGGCATGTCCGAACCGGTCATAGGCGGCACGCTTGTCCTTGTCTTTCAGGACTTCATAGGCTTCGTTGATTTCCTTGAAACGGATTTCAGCATCATCATCATCGGGATTTCTGTCCGGATGATATTGTTTTGCGAGTTTACGAAAAGCACTTTTTAGTTCTTGATCATCGGCGCTTCGGGAGAGCCCCAGGGTTTCGTAGTAATCGCGCTTAGCCATATTTCAATCGTTTCAATAAATTTGGCTGTTAAAGCTGCCGGAGATCATCCAACAAGATCATCGGTATATTTAACCGATCCCCCGCCGGAAGACAGTGAAAACTAGTCTAAAACAGCGGGGGTCAACAAAGAATCAACAGTTTGTGTTATTTATGCCGACTTCTCATTCTTGCCGTCATCTTTTACTTCTTCGAAATCGGCATCGACAACATCGTCCTTGGTCTCGGCTTCGCCATCCGCAGCGTCCGTGGTCTCGTCACCAGGGGTTTGCTGTTGATACATCGCCTCGCCTAGTTTCATGGAAGCCTGGGCAAGGGCCTCGGATTTTTGTTTCAAGTCGTCGGGTGAGCTGTCTTCCGAAGCCAGAAGTGTTTTCAGTTCTTCCATAGCCGCTTCGATAGTGCTTTTGTCGGCATCCGCGACCTTGTCTCCGACTTCCTCCAGGGTCTTCTCGGTAGAATGGACAAGGGCTTCCGCCTGGTTGCGGACTTCCACGGTTTCGCGCCGCTTCTTGTCGTCTTCGGCATGGGCCTCGGCATCTTTGACCATATTGTCGATTTCATCGTCAGATAAGCCGCCAGATGCTTGGATACGGATCGACTGTTCCTTGTTCGTGGCTTTGTCGAGTGCGCCCACATTCACGATACCGTTGGCGTCAATATCGAACGTCACCTCAATCTGAGGGACGCCACGCGGAGCGGGCGGGATGCCCACAAGATCGAACTGGCCAAGCATCTTATTGTCGGCGGCCATTTCCCGTTCGCCTTGGAAGACGCGGATGGTAACCGCATTCTGGTTATCTTCAGCGGTCGAGAAAACCTGACCTTTCTTCGTCGGAATTGTCGTATTGCGGTCGATAAGTCGCGTGAAGACGCCGCCAAGTGTCTCGATACCGAGCGACAGAGGTGTCACATCCAGAAGCAGCACATCTTTTACGTCACCCTGCAGGACGCCGGCCTGAATTGCAGCACCCATTGCGACGACTTCATCGGGGTTAACCCCCTTGTGGGGTTCTTTGCCGAAAAAGTTTTTGACTGTTTCGATAACTTTGGGCATGCGGGTCATACCACCGACCAAAACGACCTCGTCGATTTCGGCGGCCTTGACGCTCGCATCTTTCAAAGCGGCATCACAGGGGCCGACCGTCCGTTCAATGAGATCCTGCACCAGGCTTTCGAGTTTGGCCCTGGTCAGTTTCATGGTCAGGTGTTTCGGCCCGGCCTGATCTGCCGTGATGAACGGAAGATTGATTTCGGTTTGACTTGCGGAAGACAGTTCGATCTTCGCTTTCTCGGCAGCTTCCTTCAGTCTTTGTAGAGCCAGCTTGTCCGATCGCAGGTCAATCGCGTTTTCTTTTTTGAATTCATCGGCGAGATAGTCGACCAGACGCATATCAAAATCTTCACCACCCAGGAAGGTATCGCCGTTAGTGGATTTGACCTCGAAAACGCCGTCGCCGATTTCCAGAATGGAAACGTCGAATGTGCCGCCACCGAGGTCGTAAACGGCAATGGTGCGTCCGTCATTCTTGTCGAGGCCATAAGCCAATGCCGCCGCTGTGGGCTCATTGATAATTCTCAATACTTCGAGGCCGGCGATCTGTCCGGCGTCTTTCGTTGCCTGTCTCTGGGCATCATTAAAATAAGCGGGCACGGTAATAACCGCCTGCTTGACATCCTGACCGAGATAGGTTTCCGCGGTCTCCTTCATTTTCTGGAGAATAAAGGCGCTGATCTGGGACGGGGAGTATGTTTTATCATTCGCCTTAACCCAGGCATCGCCATTGTCGGCCTTTACGATTTCGTATGGGACAAGTTTCTGGTCTTTGGCGACGGTGGGATCGTCAAAGCGTCTGCCGATCAATCTCTTAATCGCAAACAGCGTGTTTTCAGGGTTGGTAACGGCTTGCCGCTTGGCCGGCAAACCCACGAGCCGCTCGCCATCATCGGAAAATGCAACCATCGACGGGGTTGTTCTGACGCCTTCGGCGTTCTCGATAACCTTTGGTTCCGAACCATCCATAACCGCGACACACGAATTGGTCGTGCCGAGATCGATCCCAATCACTTTAGACATATAAAAAACCCTTCTTATTCCGGCGAGCTGACTAAGCCTCTATTGGCACCTAGAATGCTCCATAACGATTCGTCAGGGGGCTCAGCTCCCTATAAATAGACGTGAAGTTAATTCTAGAGGGTATATAGGTGACGAATCTAGCTGCCGCAAGCCAATCAAATCTAGGAAATACAATCATTTGTACTGATATAGTTGTTGCCTAGGTAACAATGCAACGAAGAATAAGCCAACAATGGGGAAAACCTGAGATTTGTGCCAATTTTATTGGTGCCCAGAGTCGTTTCAGGGAGGTCCCGGAACCGGGTTAACGATGATAAATTCCGGATTTGAACATTTGCAGAACTATCTGGACAGAACCGCGCAAACGGAACTGATTGAAGACGTTCGAAAAATCATCGCCGAAGCGCCGCTCTTCGTCCCGGCAATGCCCAAATCGGGCAAGCCGTTCAGCGTGCGCATGACCAATTGCGGCCCCTTGGGCTGGGTATCGGACAAGACAGGGGGCTACCGGTATCAGGAAACGCATCCGGTCACAGGGGATCCATGGCCGGATATGCCTAAGAAAATCCTGGACCTATGGGCGGATCTCGCACCGGACTTCCCGAAACCCGAGTGCTGCCTGATCAATTACTATCAGCCCGACGCAAAAATGGGTCTGCACAGGGATGCGGACGAAGAAGATACCCGGTCCCCGGTTATCTCTGTTTCCCTCGGAGATCCGGCGTCCTTCCGCATTGGCGGTCAGAACCGCAGGGATCCGACACGTTCCCTGCGGCTGCATTCCGGAGATATCGTGGTACTTGGCGGCGACATGCGCCTGGCCTACCACGGAATTGATCGGATCCTAAAAAGGGATTCCGGCTTATTGCCCGAACGCGGCCGCTTTAACCTGACCCTGAGGCGTGTCAATCTTGCACAATGACCGGCGCCAACGGTTTGCGAGTTGAGCCGGTGACTGTATTGAAATGGCGAGCGTCGGGGCAGTTGGTCCGTAAGAAATCGACTTTCGGCAGGAATTCGTGGGGATCAGGCGTTTTTATCCAGGTTTTCTCCGACTTTGCGGTCCTGGGCGCCCTGCTTTGGAACCTGTCTATCCTGCTTCGGGGGTGAGGCTTCCTGTTTCGGCTTTTCAGTTCTGGGCTTTTCCGCCTTTGGCGCCTGGGTTTCAGCTCGCTGAGCCGGTTTTTCCGGTTTCTCGGGAGTTTCCGCCGCCTTCGGTTTGTCTGCGGCTGTTTTAGCCTCTACAGGTTCGGCGCTTTCTTTCGGCTTTTTCGATAATTTGGCACCACCCTTGGATACGCCCACCATAGCCGGCCGCAGGACGCGATCGCCGATCATGTAACCGGACTGCAGAACCTGGACACAGAGGCCCGAATTCACCGTGGGATCCGGTACTTCATGTGTTGCCTGGTGCAGGTTGGGATCAAAGGGTTCACCTTTGGGATCAATTTTCTCGATCCCATGCCGCTGGAACACGGAGAGCATTTCCCGTTCCGTCATTTGCACGCCCTCATACAGGGCTTTAAGGGCAGGGTCGGCCGAAATGGCATCTTCCGGAACAGCCTGTATGGCCCTCTGCATGTTGTCTCCGACACTCAGAATGTCCCGTGCAAAGTTCGTGATTGCGTATTTGGTCGTGTCCGATTTCTCTTTGGCCGTTCGCTTTCTCAGATTGTCCATTTCCGCGACGGTTCTCAAAAGCTGATCCCGGAGTTTTTCGTTCTCTTCCTGAATTTTCAGCAAAAGATCATCTCCGGCCGTCTCCGCCAAAGGGTCGTCCATAGGCTCTTCCGGAGCGGCATCTTTCGGATTCTCAGTCCATTTGGAAGGTTCGGCCTTGGACTCAGAAGAGCCAGATGCAGTCGATTTTTCTTTGATTTCCGGATTTTTTTCGTTGGTATTATCGTTCATATCTTTGCGAATCTCCAAAGCATCTGCTTTTGCTTGTAGAGCATATCATCTGCTTTTCGCAAAAAATCAAGAGATCATACGACTGACAAGTTTAGCTGTGTAATCCACCATCGGGATGATTTTGGCATAATTGAGCCGTGTCGGACCGATAACGCCAAGAACGCCGACGATCTGACGTTCGGAATCCTTGAACGGTGCAACGATCGTGGAAGAGCCGGAGAGGGAAAACAGCTGGTTTTCTGATCCGATGAAGATTTTCACACCCTCGGCCTCATCAGACTGCTTAAGGAGCTGGATAAGGTCTTTCTTAGCCTCCATGTCGTCAAACAAGGTGCGAATGCGCTCCAGATCCTGCTCGGCATCAATTTCGTCAAGCAGGTTAGATCGCCCGCGGACAATCAGGCTCTTTGAATCGTCATTGCCCCCTGACCAGGTCGCCAGACCGATTTCAACGAGTTTGGCCGAAATTTCATCCAGTTCGGTCTGATGTTCATTCAATTCCTTCAATATCTGGCTGCGACATTCATCAAATGTCTTCCCTCGAATTCGAGAATTCAGATAATTTGAAGCTTCGGTCAGGACCGACGGTGTCATTCCTTCCGGCAGATCGATGATACGATTTTCGACAGACCCGTCTTCCCCGACAATTACCGCCAGGGCCCTGTCGTCATCCAGGCGCACAAATTCCACATGCTTGACCCGGTTGAGCTGTTTGTCGGTTAAAACCACACCGGCGCAATGGGAAAGACCGGAAAGAGCATCACTCACTTCGGTAAGGGCGGATTCGATGACTTCCTGGTTTGCCGCACCATTGAGTTGAGAATCAATGAGCTTCTGCTCTTCCGCGTTGAGGTTTCCAACTTCGAGCAGAGCATCCACGAACAGGCGCAAGCCAATATCCGTCGGCATGCGTCCGGCCGATGTGTGCGGTGAATATATCAACCCGAGCGATTCCAGATCCGACATGATATTCCTGACCGAAGCCGGGGATAACGTCATCGGCAATTGCCGGGATATATTGCGGGATCCAACCGGCGTGCCATTGGCAAGGTATGATTCAACGATTTCGCGGAAAATTTCCCGCGAACGGTCGTCCAATCCCTGAAATTCTGAGTTCAATTTCGCCATTGCAGATCATCTTCTCTAGGATAGATGGGGTATCTCGACAGGAAATTTAAGGTTAGAGGCGAAACAGGTCAATTTGAGAAATGAAATTTGGTCAATTTCTAGCGGTTGATTGTGTCTACCGTCTCCCTTAGGGTGCGCTCAGAATTCCTTGACAGCGACCTTTTGACCAACTTTGAGAGATTTATACGATTGTGAACAAAGTCCTGCGTCCTTCCAACAGAATGCCAAATGAATTGCGGCCGGTGAGCCTTGAACGTGCCGTTTCAATGCATGCTGAAGGATCCTGTTTTATCAAGTGCGGTAATACCCATGTGCTGTGTACCGCAAGTTTGTCCGAAAAAGTCCCGAACTGGATGAAAGGCCGCGGATCCGGCTGGGTCACGGCTGAATACGGCATGCTTCCCCGGTCAACCTCGGAGCGCATGCGGCGGGAGTCGGCCATGGGTAAACAAAGCGGCCGAACCCAGGAAATTCAGCGTCTGATCGGGCGCAGCCTGCGGGCGGTGGTTGATTTCGGGAAGCTGGGGGAGCGTCAGATTACCGTGGATTGCGATGTCATACAGGCTGATGGGGGAACGCGAACCGCATCCATAACCGGCGGTTGGGTCGCCCTTCATGGCTGCATCGACTGGATGCGTCAGCGGGATATGGTTACGGGCGATGTTTTGACGGATCATGTGGCCGCCATTTCCTGCGGTGTCTACGGTGGCCAGTGCGTTCTCGACCTGGATTATATTGAAGACTCCGAAGCCGATACGGATGCGAATTTCGTAATTACGGGAAAAGGCGGGATTGTCGAAATTCAAGGAACGGCGGAAAATGAGCCTTTCTCGGAAGACGAGTTCAATCAGCTGCTGGCGCTGGCGAAGCAAGGCATTGGTGAACTCGTTTCCCTGCAGAACCTCACAATAGCTTAAGCAGGGATTGACCGTGAACGCGAAGCTTGCTGTTAACGATGAAATTGTTGTCGCCAGTCACAATGCGGGCAAGGTCCGGGAGATTGCCGAATTATTGACGCCTTACGGCATCAAGACCGTGTCAGCCGCCGACTTGTCACTCCATGAACCCGAAGAAACGGGTTTGACGTTCAGGGAAAATGCCGAACTCAAAGCCGTTGCCGCGTGCAGGGCAACGGGGCTGATCGCGCTTTCCGACGACTCCGGGCTGGAGGTCGAGGAGCTCGGCGGCGAACCGGGCATCTATTCGGCGCGCTGGGCCGGAGAGAACAAAGATTTTTCGGTTGCCATGGAAAAAGTGGAAAAGGCCCTGCAGGAGCGCAAGGCAACTTCAGCGGCGCAACGAAAGGCCAACTTCATCTGCGATCTCTGTATTGCCTGGCCCGATGGGCAGATCAAACATTATGAAGGCAAAGTGTTCGGGACCCTCGTCTGGCCGCCCCGCGGAAGCTTCGGATTTGGCTACGATCCCGTATTCCTTCCCGATGGATTCGAGGAAACTTTCGGCGAAATGGACCCGGTGAAAAAACATAACATGTCGCACCGGGCGGTGGCTTTCAATTTGCTGGTCTCAGACTGCTTCAACTCGCCGTAAGATTGTCGTAGTCTGAA
>JANQOC010000076.1 GCA_028279265.1 Hyphomicrobiales bacterium | reverse complement strand
GGGGATGACAGTCTTCAAATCTTGCGCCTGCCAATAACGGAAAGCTGGTCAGGTAAGCGAATTCACGACCCAAGCCGGCGTGCTCGATATAGCAAATTTTAACAGTTGGATTGCTTCAGGCAACTTAGGGAACAAAGACCCGGCTTTTGCGGACACTCGAAACCGCCTGATACCTCATGATATGAGCTTCCAGTACGGTCGCGACCAAATTCGACATGGATCGATGGTCCCTTTCCGAGATGTGTTTTAGCTTTTCGTAATTTTCCTCGGAAATTCGGAAACTGACGGTCTTACTCTTTCTTCGGTCGGATTTCTCTCGGCGATCCTCGCCGGAACGACGCTCGCCCTGGAGAAGAATCTCATCTTTTGATCTTGTATCCGACCCGGATCGACGCTCTGCTTTTGCGCGACGATCGCGCCCGGTTCTTCTGTCAGACTTGCCCATAACTCTACCTCAGTGAATAGGGTGATCCTAAAACAAGGCCGTGAACATTGGGTAAATGACCGTATCCCAAAATTTTCGAATTGGCAGGATTAAAGAAAAATTTGAGATCAATCGCTCTGCGGACAACGTCCGGGACCTCTCAATTTAACTTAGTTGTAACCAACTAATCGAAAAATAGTCGAAACCCACAGGTCATCTCTGTCTGCACATATTCGCCATAATTAAAAGATGGTTGCGTCCGGCAAGTTCCCAAGAATTAATTCAACTTTTATTCCCCTGCACAAAAGTGCCCAATTATCTTATATTTTTCAATGCATTATCAGATTTTTCCAATCCTACATCTCGAACAAATTCTCAATTATTCCAATTCAGACAGCAGCCCAAATTGGGCCATATAAATTTCTTTAAATACCTTCAACGAATGGGGTGCAGAGGTAAGAAGTAATGCGTAACTTTAAGAATGTACTAATTGTCGCCCTATCCCTTTTTGTCTTCCTGATCAGCCCCAAACCATCATCTTTCGCCGCCGAATGCCGGTCGCTGACCGCAAATGGATTTGGCATGACCGAAAAGATGGCTGAGGGTATTGCCAAATGGAATTTGAACAATTCCGTCACAAGCTGGGCCAGCGGCAAAGCCCGAATGTCAAAAATCGGAACAAAATGCCAAAAGACGGATTCGCTGTTCAATCTCCTTTACAAATGTGAGGCGCAAGCGAGAGCCTGCAAAGGCAAAGTAGCTGCGCAAGCGCCAAAAACCGTCAACAAAGAAACTAAAACATCTTTACAGTTGAGCACAAAGCGCTCACCGGTTTCTGAAGTATCCGACACCGCTTTGGAAACCGATCGATTACTTAAATTCGCAAAAGTCACACAGGATCCAAGCCTGGCGACATGCGGCGAACTTTACGAAGCCTGGGCTTACAGCTTTCTTGCGGCTTCTGTACTCAGTGTCGAGCACGCAGCTGAAATCGAACAATTCAAAGCCAGTCACCCTGTTCTGGGACAAGAATTCAATTCTCGCTGTCGCTCAGAGGACCAGCAAAAGATCGCGAACAGAAAGATACAGTATTAAATTACCGCCTGAAGCGGCGCTCGACAGAGTCCGAACATCAACACTAGCCGAATTCGAACATCGGAGGCAAAATGAGTATAATTCCTAAATTCACTGGTTATCCGGACAAGAATAAGAACGGTGCCGCGCTGGAACCGCTGACATCGGAAAAGAAAAAAACGCCTGCCGAGGGTTCGAAGGAATTGCAGCCTGTCAAGCCGAAGCAGGAAAGCAAGGCTCTGCCGCCACAGGTGGTTGAGGAAACAAAAATCAGCGAAGATTTCCAGATCTTCGGCAATGTGATTTCAAACAAGAAGGTTGTTCTCGACGGCACCATTCATGGTGATGTGCAGTGTAAGCAGCTGTCGATTTCAAAGAACGGAAATATCCTCGGAAATGTTGTTGCGACGGAAATTGAAGTCGAGGGTTCCATTCTGGGGCCCATATTCGCTCAAAAAGTCAAACTCAAAGAGACAGCCTCCGTTGAAGGCGACATCCACCATCGCGGTTTGAGTATAGAATTCGGAGCGAATTTTGATGGCCGCTCAATTGGAAGCGACGATCCTTATCGGGAAGCGCCGATAAAGACTCCATCCAACGAAATCAATAAGCCGATACACAAATAAGTTTGACAAACGAAATTGGCAGTCCGGGATTTGCTTCCTCCCGGACTGCCATTTATTTCAGGCTCATTAAGCCGGATATCAACGATTAAAGTGATAGGCAACCGGCAGCCAGCGATAGCTCTCCGACGTTTTCTCGACATACCCTACCGATGGAAATGGCATGTGATGGCCGATGATCGGAATATTTTCTGTCGAAACCATTTCAAGAATTTTTTTCCGCGTCACAGCTGCCATTTCCTTGTCATCGTCAACATTGAAGTGCCAGTCCGGCTGCTGAAGGGACAGGATATAGTGGTTGGTCGTATCGGCGATAAGTAAAATACGGTTGTTGTTACTTTCAATATGAAATGCCATATGGCCTGCGGAGTGTCCAAAAGCCTCAACCGCCTCGATACCGGAGGCAATTGTATCTCCCCCCTTAACAAAGGTCATCTTTTCGGCGAAGGGCGTGACAATTTTCATAAACAGTTCGCGATTTTCTGTTCGAAAGTCCGGAATGTTCTCATTCTTGTTCCAGTAATCGAATTCGACCTGACTTATAACGTATCGCGCATTCGGGAAAGCAGGCTGACCGTTTTCCATCAAACCCAGAATGTGATCAGGATGGCCATGGGTGATCGCAACAATATCAATGTCCTCGGGCGCATAGCCTGACGACTGAAGTATGCCCCTGAGCTGACCAAGACCATTTTCGCGTTTTGCAGAACCGAAACCTGTATCAAACAGTACCAGTTCTTTTCCCGTATTAACGATTGCCGGTGTAAATCCGTTTTCGTACCATGCCGTTGGCAGTCCATGTTGTTTGGCATAGTTCAGCACAGTATCCTGTTCGACATTACAGCCAAATCTCGGATGGGTATCCTCGAATTGTCCGGCACCATCGAGAATGGTCGCAATTTCAAAGTCTCCAAACTTAAACCGGTAGAAATCGGGCCGTTTTACGCCAAGCAGTGCGGCCGTCGCGATGGTCAATGAGGAGGTCGTCTCCGGTGTTTCCATAAAACCTGCGAATATTGCGACAATGGTGATCACCACAAAAGCGCCTAAAGCAGTAATATCCGATCTGTGTTTCTTCAGTTCATCCCAAAACTTATTTTTTTGCATTTTGTCGTCCTCGTACTATCCAGTTTTTAGTTCTAATTTCTGCAGACCTGCCTGTATATGATCAATCATCGGGACGTCATGCAAGAGGTCTCTCCTTGGCTTTTTCGGAATTACACAATTCTGGGGTGACCAGCTAGAAAGATTCTCAGGTTTGGCATAACAAATACTCGGCATTTGTTCTAAGCACGGCGATATGAACCTCTCAAGATGAAGTCCAATCGAAGCATCGGACGCTGGTCTGGTGACATTAAATAAGTAACCCTCGGAATTGACACTTAGGTCTCACCATTCAGCATCAGTTTTTCACTGCGCCGTAAAGCTTCGATCATGGAGGTCTTCAAGAGAAAGTTTCGTGCCCGAACGGGATCATTCGCTGTTTCCTTCAAATTATTGAGCATGAGCGCGCGACTCTCGGCATCCCTGGTTTCGAGTCTCTTCTTGTTTTGAATGGTTTGCTCCTGGACGAACTCCACGGCAAATGTTCGCCGCTGCAGATCATAAAGATCGAGAATGGAGTCATCCTCTTTTCCTTCCATATGCAGAGCGAGCTTATTGGTCAAACTCATAGCATCCTGCAAACCGCCGTTCAGCCCCATTCCGCCTATCGAATTATTGATATGGCAGGAATCACCAGCCAGCAAAACTCGTCGATCCCTGAATGTAACGGCGACACGCTGGTGCACATTGTATAGATTTCGGTGAACGACATCATAATCCTGGTCGAGAGGAAAAAATGACTGAAGTTTTTCCTGCACAAACTGATCAGAAAGAAGGTGATCTTCCGAAGCCTCGGGATCAGCCGGAAAAACGACCCGCCACAGTCCTGGCGGACCGTCGCCGGCAACCTTGAAACAGTTGCACCATTCGTCGGGATCAGCCACATAGTTTCGAAAACACATACCCCGGTTCTTTTCAAAGTCAAACGGTGTCGACAAAACGAGAAATCGTTCCGGCCAGGTAAATCCTTTGAATTCAATAGAACTGTTCTTTCGCACCTGGCTGCGGCCTCCGTCACAGCCGAGAATATAACTTCCCGCAAATCGCTCCCGCCCGTCCGGGGT